>JBATIN010000458.1:0-3788 GCA_049667765.1 Flavobacteriaceae bacterium | reverse complement strand
CCGCTGTACAAGCGTTGATCCTTCAAAAACATCATCGACCAGAAAAATGATAGGAGCTTCTGAATGGGTTCTTTGGGGCAATAAAATTTCGCCTAACTGATCGAAACTTCCGTTACCGAACACGACCCTGGGCACCATCGGAAAATTTCTGAAATGCGTTTTATTTTGCTGGGCAACCTGTTTTATCTGTGGTTCTTTCTTTGTCTGCATATTTCTTATTACAAATACTTCAAAATATCTGTCAATTTATTGATTGTTAGATATTTATCATTTCTTTCTTCATCTGATACTTCTTCGTGCTTCCAGGTGGTGTGAAAAGGCACATGAATGGCCTGCGACCCAATATTGATAATGGGCAAAACATCGGATTTAAGCGAATTTCCAATCATCAAAAACTCATGCACATCGATTTCTAAATGATCCAATAAATTTAAGTAGTTCTCTTCTTTTTTATCACTCAATACTTCCACATGGTGAAAGTAAGTGGACAGGCTCGACCGTTCCAATTTTCGTTCTTGATCTAATAGATCTCCTTTGGTCAGCACGATGAGTCGGTACTTATCGTTCAACTTTTCAAGCACTTCTTTAACACCTTCAAGCAGTTCTACCGGATGGGAAATCATTTTTTTACCCAGCTTCAAAATTTCATGTATGGTGGCTTGAGAGACTTTATTATTCGATAGTTCAAGTGCCGCTTCTACCATGGAAAGCATAAACCCCTTGATCCCATAGCCATAAAGCGATAGGTTCTTTATTTCGATCATAAAGAGTTCTTGGTCTATTTTGTTCTTGGTTTCATACCCTTCGAGCAAATTTGCGAATTCTTCTTCGGCTGCTCTGAAATAGGTTTCGTTAACCCAGAGTGTATCATCGGCATCGAAGCCTATGACTTTGATGGTACTATAATCTATCTCCATGCCTTTTGTGCCTTTTTTAAATCTTCGGGGGTATCGATTTCTATTCCCGTTACACTGGTTTCTACCATTTTTATCTTCTTGCCGTATTCCAAATAACGTATGGCCTCGATTTTCTCCGTAGCTTCAAGGGGCATCATAGGCAATCTATGAAAATCCATCAAGGCGCTTTTACGAAAGGCATAGATACCCTTGTGCTTATAATATTTTATCGGTGCTTCCTTTGATCTAGGGTAAGGTATTACGGATCGCGAAAAGTAAAGAGCAAAATTACGGTTGTCTACAATTACTTTTACCGTATTGGGATTCTCGATTTCTTCTTCATCGCTAATATGCACCATCAACGAAGCCAAATCGATTTCGTGTTCCACATCGCCACGAAAAACATCGAGAACCGCAGCGAGACTAGCGCGCTCGGTAAATGGTTCGTCTCCTTGAACATTTACGATAATATCAACATCCATATCGGTAACGGCTTCTGCAATGCGGTCACTTCCGCAATCATGCTCTTTAAGGCTCATCATGGCCTTTCCGCCAGACTTGGTTATGGTCTCAAAGATGACATCGCTATCGGTTACCACAAAAACATTATCAAAGAGTCCGGTTTTTACAGCAGCCTCATAGGTTCTTACGATGACCGGCTTTCCGGCAAGGTCTTGCATTAACTTGGCCGGAAACCGAGATGCAGCGTAACGGGCCGGTATCATTGCGATTACTTTCACTTTACTTATGATTTTAGTTTTTTGCCTTCGGTCTTATTTTTCTATAGAACATGAAGATCACTATCAAAATTAGAATGACCAAGACCATTGCCAATATTGGGGCAAATATCGAGGCCGCCGTTACGGCTACGGCAGTACCTGTTTCTACGGTAGAGACAATGGGATTGCCTAGTCCGCCTGTAGTAGCGGTAGAGGCCAGTCTACTGGCCGCCCCGGCACCTTTGATAGCAGTTGCCGTACCCCCACCAGCGATTATGGCCAAAGACCAAGTTACCACCGGATCTAAATTGGCTACGGTCGAAACCATTACCGCCGTACCGGCAATAGCTGCCAAGGGTACAGCGAAACTGTCCAATACGTTATCGACCCATGGAATGAAATAGGCGAAGATTTCAATGACCGTGGCCACCCCAAGGGTGATTACGGCAGCAAGACTACCGATCCACTGCCAACTCTCGTTAAGCTCCCAAAAATTAAAGTATGATGCAAGACTCAACGCAAATAAGGGTAGAAATACACGAAACCCTACCGAAGCGGCCAAGCCTATGCCCAAAAATATGCTGATAATCGTCTCTGAATTCATTTTACAAAAGTAATGTTTCCTTATTAGGCCTTGCAAATTCTGTTCCTAAAATCATCATGTAGGCTACTAATTATGGAGGTAAACGAAAATAAGGTATTACGATTCAAGAAAAAAATCATTCTTGAAACCGATCAGGTATAATTTATTTTTTGCCCGGGTGACCGCCGTATAGAGCCAGCGTAAGTATTCTTTGTCCACCCCATTTGGCAAATAAGGCTGTTCTACGAAAACAGTGTCCCATTGGCCGCCTTGAGATTTATGGCAAGTTATTGCATACGAGAACTTTACCTGTAATGAGTTAAAGTATTTATTGTTTTTTACGGATAGGAATTTTTTATATTTCGAAGGTTCGCTGTCGTAATCTTTCATGACTTCTTGGTACAAACGGTTGGCATCTTCGTAAGACAATGAAGGAGTTATCGCATTTATGGTATCCAATAGTAAAACGGTCTCAAAAGGTTTTTGATTTGGGTAATCGACCATTTTCACGGTCACTTCGGCAAATCTAAATCCGTATAATTCTTTTATCGAAAAAATTTCTAGCACCTCTATGATATCGCCATTGGCAATAAACCCTGCTTCGGAGTTCGGTTTGAGCCAAAAATAATTGTTCTTCACCACCATCATATAATCCCCTACGGCCAACTCGTTTTCAAGATACAAGATCCTGTTGCGTATGTTTTCATTGTAGAGGTTCGCTCTTTTGTTCGAGCGAACAATAAAAGTGGTCTCTTCTTTTCCGTTCACCGAATAGGAGTCTTCAATGGCCTCTAAAATTTCGTTGCCATCGATCAAGCGCACAATATCATTATATGGGGCAACATCGAATTGAAAGGCCTCGAAAAAGCTGCCCTGAAGTTGTTCCCTGAGCATGGTGGCGTTGATCAATATTCCCGAATCTTGCTCTTGTCGCACCACCTCGTCCAACTCTAAACGCACTACTTCTTTGTTATAGTTTAGGGCAAGTTTGTCGGCATCCAGCGCAGGACTAAGATCTAAATGGACTGGGGGCAGCTGGGCAGTATCCCCAATAAGGATTAATTTACAGTTATGGCCCGAATATACGAACATTAAAAGGTCGTCGAGCAATGAGCCATTTTCAAAAAGCTTTGAATCTGTTGTGGTATCCGGTATCATAGAGGCCTCGTCTACAATAAATAATGTATCGCGATGTTTGTTCGGAGCCAAAACAAACTGTATGCCTCCACCTCTTTGTTTTTTAGGAAAATATATTTTTCTATGGATGGTAAAAGACTGTGTTTTGGAATAGTTCGACATCACTTTTGCCGCACGACCTGTTGGCGCCATTAAAACTGCCTTCATACTTGTTTTCCATAGGCAAGATACCAAGGTACCGACCAATGTGGTCTTTCCCGTACCTGCATAGCCCTTCAACAAGAAAATATCCTGCTTGTTTTTTGAAAGTACATAATTCGCAAGTTTCTGAAGGGCAACGGATTGTTTGTCCGTTGGGTTGTGGGGGAATTTTTCCCGTAAGACTTTATAAAATGCAACATCTGTTAATTGCTCCATAGCGTTTTCAAAGATAAACATGATTTCACAGTATAC
>JBATIN010000457.1:0-1755 GCA_049667765.1 Flavobacteriaceae bacterium | reverse complement strand
GGCTTGGGCATCCCCTATATATCTCCAAAACCAATTGTTGAAGTGGTATCGTCCGAAATGGAGTGCCAAAATTGATGTGATCCAATGTGAAGAAAATTCCAAATGATATTGTATTAAGGCCGAGGTTTCAGATTGAATTATCCGAGACCAAACAAAACATTTTGGAATCCCTAGAAAAATCGCAAGTTGCACCTTTTTTAGTTAAGCGGGTTGACGAACATATTTTTATAAAGTTCAATGCAATTGAAAACCATTTCTGGTCGCCCCAATTGCATTTAGAAATTGTAGAAACCGATACGATAACTTGCAAATTATTTGGGGTTTTCGGCCCCAACCCTACTCTTTGGACATTTTTCATGTTCCTTCACTTTGGGGTAGCCACCCTTTTTATAGCTCTTGGCATTTGGGCGTACTCAAGTGCCACATTGCATAAGCCCTATACCTTTCAATTAGTCCTAATGGGTTTTTTGATATTTATATGGTTCGTGCTTTATTTTTTCGGAAGGGTGGGCAAACACAAAGGAAAACCGCAAATGCAGGAGCTATATCACTTTATGTTGGAAAACCTTAAGACTTAAACCCTACCTTAGTTCTCAATGGTTTTGGTATATTATAAAAATGGAAAAAACAAAAATCGAAAATAGGGCACATGTTCAACTTTTAGTGGAGACCTTCTATGCAAAGATTAGGGTTCATGAAATTTTAGGGCCCATTTTCAATGGTATAATTTCCGATTGGGAAAGTCATCTTGAACTACTTACCGATTTCTGGGAAACCCAACTTTTCTTAAAACGAAAATATCATGGAAATCCGGTTACTGCCCATCAGGAGGTTGATGATAAAATGAACCATACCATTACTTCAGAACATTTTGGATTGTGGTTGAACGAATGGTTTGCGACCATCGATGAACTTTTTGAAGGTGAAACTGCTTGGATAGCCAAGAATAGGGCGCAGAAAATGTCTACCATGTTGTTTATGCAGATATATCAGAATAGAACTAAATAAATCAAGACATTTTGGATACCAACGAAAAGCTTCAGCAGAAATACGAGCAATTAGGAGAAAACCCTGAAACCTATTTAAAAGGGCTGTTGCATGCCAAACCCATTAATTATTGGGATTATATTGAGGTTGACACCCTGCTCTCTCTTCAAAGGCCTAGAACAGGTTTTAAAGATGAGACCATTTTTATCATGTACCATCAGGTTACTGAGCTTATGCTGAAAATGATGCGCCATGAACTGGAACAAATTGTTGAAGAACAAACCATCACTGAAGATTTTCTACTCACAAAAATCAATCGCCTAAACCGCTATACCAGCATGTTGATTACGTCGTTCGACATTATGAAAGATGGTATGGACTATGATGACTACAACACCTTTAGGGCGACCCTTACCCCTGCCAGTGGTTTTCAAAGTGCGCAGTTTCGATATATCGAACTCTATTGTACTCGCTTACAAAACCTCGTCAACGAAGAAGGCAAAAAGCGGCTTTCTACCCAACCAACAGTTGACGAGTATTTTGAACATATCTATTGGAAAGACGCCGGTCAAAATCGAAAAACCGGAAAAAAAACCTTGACCTTAAAACAGTTCGAAGAAAAATATCTAGACAGTTTTGTGACTTTAGCTAAAAAACTAGAAGGTAAAACCATGGAAGATAGAATATTAAAACTATCAAATCCTTCTAAAGGACTTAAAGAAAAACTGAAAGAATTTGACCATTTATACAATGTTGAATGGCCTATGG
>JBATIN010000456.1:0-1951 GCA_049667765.1 Flavobacteriaceae bacterium | reverse complement strand
GAGTCCGTCGTTCTTAGGATAGTCCCAACTCAACAGCTCCAAACCCGCACATTTTCCATAAGCGATGGCATCGACCGTGAAACGGGTGTTCGTTACCACTCCCCCTCTATCCATTTTTTTGGCCTTATCGTTTTTTTTGTCCCATTGCTGCTTCACATCATTATAGCGCGAGTAAATATATAAAGGTACTTTCACGTTACAATTTCTACCTTCCTCACTATGAAACTTGCATTCAATGATACTCACACTTCCGTTTTTTTCGGCAAATACGTCGATCTCGTGGGAAACACAAATACCAGGCATTATCTTGCCCGTTTCTGTCTTGTACCCGGAATACTCTAAAATAGCCGCTACAAAATTCTCGAATGGAAAACCCGTTGGTCCCAGTTCGTAAATGGCCTTTTTCAATTTGTATTTAGAAGCGAAAACGGACTTTTTCTGCTTCAGCAGGGCAAAAGCCCTATTATAAATTTCCTTGGTAGAAATACCTTGATAGAGCTCATCACGCACTTTGTCGACAATTAGTTTTACCAACTGATCATCGGCCCCACTATGTCTTAGGGAACCAGCCAGCTTATCAATCGAGAAACGAACTTTATCCCCTGACGATTTTATGACTTCAAAATCGATATCTAAGTTGGGATTATTATTTGAGGTTGACATCCTATATCGGTATTTTTAGAAATTGAAGGGTGGCAGATGCCAAACTTACTTTTTCCTTCATTCGGGAAATTAATTTTTAAAGTAATCCCTGACCAATGCTTTCACTTGATTATCGGTCATACTATCCGCTTTCGTAACCGCTTTGATTTTTGTTGCTATCGTTCTGTGATTTTCGGTCAATTCTTTTCTGAACTTTTCAGCCGTATCTGCTGGGCCAAAGAGTGCAATGATATCAGCATCATCGATTTCTTTGACCAAATCATTGAAATATGCTTTTAATTGATGTTTTTCACGTTCAAGATATTTGCTGTCTTGTACCACATCTTGAGGTCCCCATTTGGTCGTTCTGGTTCTAGATCCCCCAACGGGCCTAAAAAATTCAAGTTCGGAGGAAATCGTTTTCATTTTTTCTCCTGCATCGGTCAACCAAACGATGTGGGCTTTTTCTTTATCCATCCAAATTCCTATTTTCTTCATATCTGACAATTTTAAGAATGATCGTTCAACGTTAATACCGGAATACGGGAGTGATATCCCATTTCTTTGACCAATGGCTTCGAGAACATGTTTTCGAAAAAACTGTGCTTCCTGTTCACAAAGGAAATCATGTCGCTTTCGCGGCTTTCTATAAAGGCATTGATGCCGGCATGTACTTTTATATCTTCAAGGTTATGAAAGCTATGCCCTGTTTCGGAGAGAATGCTTTGAAGAAGTTCTTTATTGCTCACCTGGTTCGCACTCAATTTCGGTTCTTCCTTAACATGCAATACTCTAATAAATGTGTCATGCATTTTGGCAATTTCTATCAGGTACTTAAGTTCTTTTCGTTTAAAGGGTGTTTTAAAATCAGTTGGGAAAACTACTTCTTTTGGCGGGGAAAAGCGGACCTCTTCAGGAATTGCCATTACGGGGCATTCAGTAATATTTTCCATCATATTGATGGTATTGGTTCCAAAAACGACCGCACTTGAGCCTGTAACGCCCTTAGTGCCCATTATAACGATATCAATATCATTTTTAGCAATGGTGTCATTAACGGCCTCCAATAACGAGTTAAAAGTGGATATCGTGTGGTAGGTGTGCTTAAGGTTATTGTTGTGAAGCTCGAGAATATCCATCAACTTGACAAACCCATCTTCTGACTCTTTTTTTGCAGTTTCATAGGCCTTTTCCCCTGGTTCAGGAAACATCATCATGTTATCTATCGAGTAGCCATCGACCTGATAGGCATTTAAAAAATAAAAATCACAATTTTGGGCAGCATAAAGATCCAGGGCATACCTAATGG
>JBATIN010000455.1:0-4428 GCA_049667765.1 Flavobacteriaceae bacterium | reverse complement strand
GCGCTTAAGACATATTCTATATGGATTTACCGCAAACCTTAGCTTAAAAACGCCCGGTGATCTTAGCTCAGGATATTATCACGATACCGATAATGATGGACTATGGACCTCAATGTACCTGGCCTCCGAATTGTTCCGATATGCCGTAACCAAAGAGGAAGATGCCAAACAAAACGCCTATGAAGCTTTTGAAGCCATGGAGCGCCTGACCGATATTACCCCTATGAGCGGTTTTCCGGCAAGATCTTTGGAACGTGATGGCTATGAAGTCGGTAATCATGCCAATGGGTTCTCTGACGAATGGTTTAAAAAGTACGAGGCCGAAAATGGAAGGGTCTGGCAATTGACCGAAGACGAAAAATGGCGATGGAAATCGACCACGAGCAGCGACGAATCTTGTGGGCATTTCTTTGTTCATGCACTTTTTGCCGAGTTGGCGCCCGATCAAGAATGGCGCGATAGGGCCATTCAGCAACTAAAAGTTCAAATGGATCATATAGTGGACAACAATTGGTACTTGGTCGATTGGAACGGAAAACCGACCGCTTGGGGCAAATGGAACCCGAAATACGTAAATAGTTTCCCTATAAATGTGGGGGATCGTAGATTGAACTCCACTTTAATTCTTTCGTTCTTGCAAACGACTTATCATTTTACCAAAGATGAAAAATACAGGAAAGCGGCCCAAAAACTGATAAAGAGGTACGGCTATGATGATAATGCTAACCGCCCTGCCACGGTAATCGGGTACGTTGAAGGCCAAGACCTGAGTGATAGATGGAACCATTCTGATGATGAAATGTATTTTTTAACCATGCCGGGATTTGTGAAGTATTCGTTTACCGAAGAACAAAAAGCAAAGCACTTTGAATCGGTCAAGAGCCATTGGGAAGTGGAACGATCCGAGAAAAACCCCTTATGGAATTATCTTTTTGCCTATTCTGGTGCTACTACGATCGATGTTGAAGATTCGGCCTGGTGGCTTCGCGAATTTCCTATGGATTTGATCGATTGGAAAATAGACAACAGTCAGCGCCAAGATCTTACGAAAATTGAACCGAATTTTAGAAGTCAGACCTATAGCGAAGTATTGCCCGGTGACGAGCGAGTATTGCACAAGCATAATGGGGCTTATAGAAATGATGGAGGTAGTGATGGCAATAGCGAGTACGCCCCGTATATTTATTTATTGCCTTACTGGGCAGGGCGATATGTAGAGGCGATCAGTGCGCCGCAGCCTTAAATGTCCCAAGTAAGTTATATTACATCAAGTGTATAATAAGCTAAAATAATAGGATGAAGTCTTTAAAATATATAGCACTAGTCGTAGGGGTCTTGTTCTTGTCTTGTGTAAGTACCAGAACCACGGCAGGTCTTTCTAAAACGCTCAGCGAATTTCAAAACGCGGATGCCAAAACCGTGCTTGTTGCAGCCCATAGGGGCGCCCATAACGGAAATTTTGAAAATTCGATAGCTTCCACAAGACAGGCCATAAGGCTCGGTGTCGATATTATTGAAGTAGATGTGCGTACCACAAAAGATGGACATTTGGTGCTTATGCACGATTCAAAAATTGATCGTACCACTACAGGACAGGGTAAGGTAGAAGATCTCACCTTGGCCGAAATTAAAGAGCACAAGCTAAAAGCGCCCGACGGTAGTGTCAGTGCAGAAACCGTACCCACCTTTTCCGCCTTTTTAAAAGAGGTAAAAGGCAAAATAATGGTAGATGTGGATATGAAGACCGATAATGTAACAGGTATTCTTGCCGATGTAAAACGTACGGGCACGGATGCCCAAGTGTTCTATTTTGACAATGATTACGAGCAATTGGATAGGATAGTCTCCATAAATAAAACAGCAAAACTTATGCCGAGGGCCTATTCGTACCAGATGGCAGATTCGGCCATCACCAGGTATTCGCCGCCCGTAGTACATATTGATCCAAGTTTTTACGATAGTGAAGTAACGGCCATGTTGCGAAAGCACAAGGCAAGGGTGTGGATCAATACCTTGGGGGAAGCCGATAGTCTGCTCACCACAGCTAGTAAAGAAAGTACAATGGCCGATCTATTGCGGCACGGCGCCAACATTATTCAGACCGATCAGCCCGAAATCTTATTGCAGTATTTGAGGTCAAAAGGACTGCACCCTTAAACGAAAATAAGGCGCTTCCTAAAACTGCTTCCGCGCCTTTTTGTTTCTACTGCCTCTGAAATTTCTACTTCCTTTGGTGATGTAACTGACTAGCCCCAACCCTATTGCAACAATTAGTACGGGAATAAGAATTTCGTAAACTTCATTTGGTAAATCCATATCCTTAAGGTATAAAAATTGGATGTAGTCGCAAAAAAGAAAAATAGTAACTTGTCACTATATGATGAGGTTCGCATTTTTCACTAAACAGCGCATAGATTTACACCTAATTTCAAGATTATGCTTTGTTGTATTGTTCGGGTTCATTTCTTGTAAAGAGCCCAAGGATGAAAAAATCATTCAAAGACCGAATATCATATTGATCATGACCGATGATCAGGGTTGGTCCGATGTAGGGTTTAATGGCAATACAGAAATCAGTACCCCCAATTTAGATCAGCTAGCTTCAAAGGGGGTTATTTTCGATAGGTTTTATGCCGCCTCGGCGGTGTGCTCGCCCACCAGGGCCAGTGTAATCACAGGTAGAAATTCACTTAGAATGAATATTCCGTATGCCAACGATGGGCATATGAAACAAGAAGAAATTACCCTACCTGAACTATTAATAAAGGAAGGGTACCGTACGGGCCATTTTGGCAAATGGCATTTGGGCACGCTCACAAAATCGGTTACCGATGCGAATAGGGGCGGAAGACCCGAATACGATAAAGACTATAGCTTGCCTACCGAACACGGTTATGACTATTTTTTTTGCACCGAATCAAAAGTACCTACCTATGATCCTATGGTGATGCCAAGTAATTTTGCGAAAGGCGAAAGTTTACGATATGGCTGGAAGGCCGTAAGTGAAAATGATTCGGTCAGGCCCTACGGTACCGCCTATTGGGTTCAAGAAAACAAACAAGAACTAGAAGGTTTACAAGGGGATGATGCTAAAATTATCTTGGATAGGGCCATTCCGTTCATTGAGAATTCGATCAAAGAAAACAAACCCTTCTTTTCCACCATTTGGTTACACACGCCCCATTTACCGATAGTTAGTGATACCTTGCATAGAAGTCAATATCAAGAGCTGGATTTGGAGAAGCAACTGTACTATGGTACTATCAGCGCCATGGACGAGCAAATTGGCCGCTTGTGGCAACTATTGGAAGCACAGGGGATTCAAGAAAATACGATACTTTTTTTCTGTAGTGATAATGGTCCCGAGCAGGCTACCCCTGGTAGTAGCGGTGTTTTTAGGGAACGCAAAAGAAGTCTTTATGAAGGCGGAGTAAGAGTGCCTGCTTTCGGGGTCTGGAAAAACCATTGGGAAGGTGGTCGTAGGATCGATTTTCCAACGGTGACTTCAGACTACCTGCCTACCCTACTTGAAGTTCTTGGGTTGGAATATCCGAACAACAGACCGATGGATGGTACAAGTGTCTTGGCCCAGTTAAATGGCAGCGCTGAGGCGCGAACGAAACCCATAGGCTTCATCTGTACACCTCAAATATCATGGGTTACCCAGCAGTACAAATTGATAGGCAATGACACCTTTGAAAATTTTGAGCTGTATGATCTGCTTAAGGATCCATCGGAAAAACACAATATCATCGAAGCGTTGCCGCAGGTCGCAGCGCAATTGAAGTCTGATCTTGGGGCTTGGTTGCAGTCGGTAGAAAACAGTAAGAACGGGGCCGATTATAAGAAGGTTGAATAAACAAAGAACGAAAAGACAGCCCTGAGGGGGTAGATTTTAAATAAGAAATAGCGTAACATTAAATAACAAGATTATGCAAGGCTTGTCAAGAATTAAGGAAGAGATCGATGCTTATGTAAGCGAATCAAAGCATACAGAGCTTGACGTGCTCGAAGCGTTAAAAAAGTACTATTTCAACAAGGCGGTGACCGCCGAATTAAAACTGTACAAGAAGAAAACGAAAAAGGTAGCACAGATCACTAAAGATCTAAAAATATCACATCGTCGTTTTTACCAAATATTGGAAGATAAAAAAATCGAGCATACGCGTTATGACAAGTCAAATAAAGCGTAAAAGGTACAAATAGGGGAATGACCCGTTTTGGCTATTGCTTGCCCATACCTTAGAACATATGATCAAAATTTTTCCTGGATAACCTAATTTTAATCTAAGTTCAAGGGTTAATTTAACCATAAAAGAAAGATTATGAACAGACGATTACTACTAAGTTTAATAGGTCTAAGTCCGTTGGCACTGATGTCTTCCAAGTTGCCAACTTTTGATAACCCCATTGTGGCCAACCTGATAC
>JBATIN010000454.1:0-9764 GCA_049667765.1 Flavobacteriaceae bacterium | reverse complement strand
GGACTCGAACCAGCGACCTTCGGGTTATGAGCCCGACGAGCTACCTACTGCTCTACCCCGCGATATGGGTTTTATCTCACTTGTCTTGCAACTTCGGAACATAAAATCCGACGAGATAATCGAAAACGTTACTTGCGTAAACGGGCGACAAAGATACAACTGTTTATTTATAATATCAAAACTTGTGCTCAGAATCTTTTTAGAATCATAGCAATAAAAAATACTTAAAATCCATACCTTCGGACTTTGCCTGTTAAATGGATACATTCAATGAATTATTGGTAAGCCTAATTTCCTTTTTCGAGGTTATTATGCTCATCTTAGTTGTAGGTGGGGGACTTTTCTTAGCCTTCTACTCGCGCTTTAGACCTTATCGCTATTTTAGACATGCCATTGGAATTACTGCTGGTAAATATGACGACCCGAACGATCCAGGGGAAGTCAGCCACCTACAGGCTTTATCGGCCGCGGTCGCTGCAACGGTTGGGCTTGGAAACATTTCAGGCGTCGCCATCGCCATTTATAGAGGTGGTCCCGGGGTTGTTTTCTGGATATGGATAACCGCACTTATCGGTATGTGTATCAAATTTTACTCCTGTAGTTTAGCCATAATGTACCGTGAGGCAGACAAGGAAGGAAAATTGCAGGGCGGCCCCATGTATTATATAACACAAGGAATGGGGGCCAAAGCAAAGCCTCTGGCCCAGTTTTTTTGTATTGCCGGGCTCATCGGGTTTTTGGGCGTTTTTACGGTCAATCAGTTCACCCAGACTTTTTGGAACGTGGTCAACCCCAATGAGACCATTGCCAATCTAGGTGAATTCAATTGGAAACTCATTATTGGCATTGTACTCTCTATCGTTACGTCTTTGGTGATTTTTGGCGGACTCAAAAAAATTGCAAAAGTGGCCTCTGCGATCGTTCCTTTTATGGTTATTCTCTATTTTTTGGCTGTAATGTTTATTATGGCGACCAATGTAGAACAGATCGTACCTTCCTTTAAATTGATAATGTCAGAGGCATTCAATCTGAAGACTGCTATGGAAGGTGGTTTTTGGGGCCTCATAATGTTGGGTGTGCGCAGGGCCGTCTTTTCCAACGAGGCTGGATTGGGCAGTGCTCCTATGTTTCATGGGCAATCAAAGACAAAAGAGCCGGTACAGGAAGGGTTGGTCGCTATGCTGGGCCCCTTTATCGATACGATTATCGTTTGCACCCTTACTGCGATCGTTATTCTATTGAGTGGCGCTTATCTTGAAGCCCAAAGCGATGGAATTTTGATGACCTTGATCGCGTTTGAAAAGTCCTTATTTGGTTATGGCGATATACTTTTGATGTTGATCGTAGCGGCATTTGCGCTCTCCACTTTGTTTACCTATTCGTATTATGGCGTAAAATGCCTTTCTTTTTTGACCAATCCCAAAATTGGAAAATGGTTCAACTATTACTACATCGCTTCTATAACTTTTGCTGCCATTGCACCTGTTGCTGTGGTCATAAATTTAATCGATTTGGCCTACGCTTTGATGTGCATTCCCAATATGATAGCAGTACTTTATTTGGCACCTAGAGTTAATAAGGAAATGAAAGTCTATTTCGAAAAAAAAATGCATCGAACGGTATAACAAGATTTTAGACCGATCACTACCACTCTCAATTAATCACCTCTTTAAACTAATCGTCGAGCCCCTCAGGTCGTAGGAAGCCAGCTCGCTCGCGACTATGTTTAATATGTGTTTAGGCATTTTTTTTACATTAGATCGATGACATTTTCCATTCCCTGCGATACTATGGAAAAGACAAACTCATGAAAATAGTGAACTATTTTACAGCTATGGTACTGTGCGTGCTGACCATCTCTTGCAGTAAGGATACGAACGAGGATACAGCTACCTCCCTTCAAACTGCCAACTCTCAAATTTGCGCAAATATACAGGGTGCATCGGCCATTTATTGGGATTTCTCGAACGGCTTGCCGACATCAATGACACAGGCACCTTTACTGAAAAATCCGGGCCAGCAATTCGTACACAGTCAATTGCCGCTTCTGGGCTTTACTATGCCACAGGGGTTCAGTGCCTTTGAGGTTACCGATCCTTTAACAGCGACCTTGGGTGTCAACGTGGTTCGAAACGACAATAGCGTGGTTTATAGATGGGTGCCGAACACCCGTATTTTTGGAACCGTTTCAACTACGTCGATCATTGCGAATGAGATCAATATGATGTTCGCCCATTATGGTTTTAATGGCACCCCCGAAGTGCTTTGTACCACGACCTCTAATACTACCTTTGAAGGAATTCCAATGGCGTTCACGGCCCGTTTGTTGCGCTTTGGCAATATTACAGGTCAAGTATGGGTGCGTTCTACTTATATTGCTGAAAGTACGTTTTCCACCATTTCTGTAACCGCCGCTCCTACTGGTGAATTTGACAACCAGGTATTCGATACCTTTTTACCGATAAATTTTCAATTGTATGTTGGTAGTGGTGGTAGCGCTGAAGATAAGGATGGAGATGGGTTTTCGGTCTTGGAAGATCCCGATGATAATGACCGCAATGTTCCGATAAATAGAGGGTAATTTAAAATAGTCGTTTTAGTTAGTTGATGTAGCTTGGGTTTATAAGCCTTCCTTTTTTGGAAGGCTTTTCCTTTTTTTTAGGATTGACCAGAATACCAGAATGATGGCAAAAGCCCCTAAAACCCACCATAACCAACTGGATATTGCCGAAAGCTGAATCGGCGCGGTTTCGCCCATTAATACCAGGCCGGCCCAATATTGTGGGTGTAAAGTTCGCCCGTTAGCTTTTGATAGATAGCTGAGCTTTGCCAGTCGCAAGGCCTTATCTTTATCTAGACCCTCCGCAATATTCTCATAAAACAAGGCTATTATTTCATTGCTGGATTGTTCATCAATAGTCCAAAGACTGGTCAAAATACTCTCACTGCCGGCATAGTTAAAAGCATGTGCCAATGAAATCATTCCTTCCCCGGCCTGATAGGTAGGTTTGCCTGTTTCGCAGGCCGTCAGAATAGCAAGGTTGGCACTTAGGTCTTGGTCATAAATCTCGTAGGTATAGAGGTTGTTATCATTTATGTCGGTAGTATCCCCGATGTTTTTGGCAAATATCAAACGCGACAACTCGGGACTGGCATTATTTGATTCTGCATGGGTGCCGAGATGAATGATCTTATGTTCTTTCGCTGTTTTACCGAACACCTGTTTTGAGGCATTTTTGTTCAAAAAAGAATCGCCATTGAACCTTTTCGTATATTTTGTAACCAAGTCGGCACTGAACGGCTGTGGTAAAAGGGTTAAATAAGTATGGTCCAATTCAAGCGAATCGGTAATGGCTATTTGATATTCGGCTTTCATGGTTCCGTCGAAAACCGGTGCATAGGCCACAATATCATTTTCAAATTCAAGCAGTTTTCTATCTTTTTTTAGAAGTAATAAACTGTAGTTATAGGAAATATCATATTTGGCCAAAAGACTTTCGGTAGCGAATTCTTTGAACGAGCCAATTTTATTCGGAGTTAAGAGCTCAAAACTTAAATTGAACAATTCACCATCAGGAAAAATCAACACTTTTTCGGTCTTTATCTTGGTTTCAAATGGTTTCCAAAGTCGGTTGTATAACGATAATGCCATTTCGGAGATTTGATCAATTGTGGCATCTTGTTTATTGAATGCGCCGATCAAATCGGTTTCCTTTTGGAAATTTAGCGCTATAAGCTCCTGATTATTTTTATCGGCAATAAAAACATAGAGGTTTTCATCGATAAATAAATAGCGTACCAAAGTGGTTTCATTCGGTATCTTTTCCCAGAGTTCCGAAATCTCTTCGGTAATCGCCGCATACCTCATTTTATAGTATTCAGGGTGCGATATTTTCAAGGAATCTAAAAAGAAGTTCCAGTTTTCGGTTTGTCTGACATATGAATTTACATCGATCTCATCAGCAGATTCTTCGGAAGCGAAAATTTCATTGATACCGTCCTTTAGTAATTTTTCACGTTGGCGTACTTCGTCGGGTATTTTTGATATTTCCGGATTTTTCAGATTGAGCCTTGCCCGTATGCGATTATAAATGGCCGACTCATGAAGCCGTAGTACCTCAGATAGGTATTTTGAATTTCGTGTAGTGATATACAATTCGGAATTTAGTTTTTTCGCAAAATCAAAAACCTCCAAGTTGTATGCGATCAAGTCACCGATTTCATCATTGGTGGACACAAAAAATTTACGTTCTTCCAAAAGTTGGATAGCTTCCTCCAATTCTAAAACTAAAGGTAGTAAGGTGGTTTCGTTCTTTTCGGGCAACAATTCGTATTTTGATTTGGCATGGAGCAAAAGGATCCAAGGTTTGTTTCCTTCAAAGTATAATTTATCTAGGTTTTTTAACGAATTCCTTCTTTTGTAAATATCCAAACTTTTTTGGCTGTAGGTCAGTGCTGATAAATAGTCCTTATTGATGTACGCCACTTGGGCAATCGATAGGAGTGCCTCATTGGTCATAAAACCCGCTTCTCCATATTGGCGTTGGGTATAGTCATAAACTTTCAATGCGGTCGCTTGGGCCAATTCTGATTCTTTATTGTATGCGTAGGCCTTGGATAGGTTCATTAAAGCGTACAATCGATTTTGATTATACTCTTCTTGCTGGTTTTTGTTATAATTTTCAATAGATTTTTTAAAGTAAGCTATTGCATTAGGATAATCTTCGAGTTTTAGGTAATAATCAGCATAAACCGATGTCAATTGTTCATGCCATAGCCTGTTTTCACCTTCTATTGTCGCTAATGAAGCTTCCGCCTCTTCTAAATATATTTTTGCCAATTCGGGCTCAGTTGAATACACATTTGCCTCGGCCATCATTAACAGAGCACTAAAATAGCTGACCGTATTGGGCAAAAAATTGACCTTTGCATGTCTATAGCCTATACCTGCAAATTGCTTAGCCCTCTGCTTGTCGCCCATATCGCTATAAAGGCTCCCTATGCCCCTATATGTAATTGAAAGATTACCGTGGACCCTAGAGGTAAGTGGATGGTTCTTGGTATTGGCCAAAAAGGCATTGAACTTACGCACACTTTCTAGAGAGTACTCCATGGCCATGGTATAATCACCTTCAGATTGTTTTACCATGATCCAGTTGCCATATATAGTGGCGGGCAGGTAATATTGTGTCTCTGCATTTTGTTCCAAACCATCCAGCGCATCTATAGCCCGCTGAAAATAGTAGTTGGCACTATCTTCCTTGGCGGTAAAATGCATGATAGAAGCTTTATAGTTATATACCCTGGGCGCCAAGTTGAAAGCAATGTCTTTATTTGCCTTTAAAAGTTGCAACGACTTTTCATTGTGCTCCACAAGAAGGTTAAAATCTCCTCGCTTCAAACCAAATTCACTAAGATAGAATTCAGATTCGAGCAGTATTTGTACGTCACCCACCTGATTGGCCAATTGATTGGCGATATCGGCGTATTGATATGATTTTTGTGCTTGGCCTTGATCGTTATACAAAAGGGCCATGCCAATATTCGCTACATATTTTGCCCTTAAAGAATTTGTGTTTTGAATATGGTTATAGAGTGCAAGCGTAAGTAAAAAGTCAGTAGCGCTATTTTCCAACAACTCGATTGTACCCTTGGGATAGATGAGGGACGCAGCAGTCTCAAAGTTGTTTTCGGTAAGGCTTTTATCGACCGATATGGTCAATAGTTCGGAGGCCTTGACAATACTGTCTTGATAAATCAGGTCGTTCACCTGTTGTAAGGCATCCTCATTTTTTTGTCCAATGGCCGTTTGGCTCGAGAAGAGCGTAGAGAAGACCAAAACGGCACAAAAGATCTGCTGTCGCATAGTTAATCGGGCAGTTGGTTGAGGAGTTCCTTGCTCAAATCAAGGTTTGACAATGCCAAGTATTCCTTGGCTTTCGGTAGTTCACCTTTTTTAAGGTAGCTCAATCCCAAATAAAAATAAGCCTCGTTTTGAAATACCGATTTTCTTGAAGCGATGACCTTTGTAAAACCGTTAAGAGCGCTATTTTCATTGCCTTTGGCGATTTGGGCGGATGCCAAAAAGTAGTTCAAGGTATCATTGTGTGGTTTGGCAGCCAGTAATTTATTCCATTTTTCAATGGCCTTGTCATAGTCACCATGTTTATAATCTACCATTGCCTCGTAAAAATCATAATTATCGCTATTGCCCATCACCGTAGGCAATCCAGGATCAGGACTGTAATAATTGTAGAAAAGTTTTTCTCCGGCGCTTTGACGATTAAAATACCAAAAACCACCAATAGCCAACAAAATTACAACCGAGGCAGCTATACGGTAGATGAAACGAAACTTTGAAGCGTTTAGCCCTATGACTGGCGTCTTTTTTTCTTGTTCGATCGCATTATGCAAACTTTCCAGCTTTTCACGCAGCCCTGCCTCTTCAACGGTATCAAAGAGGACTTTGAATTCATTGAACGATTTTTGAAGGTTCTCATCTTCGGCAAGACGGGTTTTGAACGATAGTTGTTCGGCAACGGGCATTTCATGCATCAAAAACCGTTCAAAAAGTTCTTGTTGTTCTTCTGATATGTATTTGGGATTATTTTCCATTGTTTTTTAATTCTAATGCCAATCCACGTAGTTTTTCCATACATCTGTACTTTTGGTTCCTTGCAGAGGCAGCACCTATATTTAGTTCTATAGCAATTTCATCCATTGATTTTCGTTCGAAATAGAATAGGTTTAACAACGATTTGCAGTTTTCTCCCAAGCTCTTGAGTGCCGCTCGCATCGCTTCCATTTCAAATTGACTTTCAGATGTTTCCGTTTCATTTTCACTTTCTTCCGATAAATTGGCTTGGTCTATTAATTTTATAGTTCTTACCGTTTTTTTATAAGCGGATGATCTCAGATGGTCCAACCATTTATTTTTTGCAATTGTGTACAGATACGCCTCAACATTTAACCCTTTGGCCTCGCCTAATTTTCCTTTCTTGGCATTTTTCCATGTCGCAGCAAAGGCTTCTTGAAAAATGTCCTTAGCCTGTTCAGAAGTACCGTTATTTTTAAAAATGTACCGCTGCACTTTGGGGAATACTTCTCGGTAGAGTTGATTAATGACAAGATCATTGTTCAGAAGTAAACCTGACAAGATTTCTTCCTGTGTTCTGTGATGGTAATGCTTGGTTTTGGTCATTTGCTGGCTAAAAAAGCACCAGAAAATTACATCATTAGAACAGCATACCAAACTTATTTCGACAAAAGATAATATTCGACGGAGAACACTTTTAAATTCCCAATTTACATAGATCGATTTTTAAAGGTCAACTTATAGACCAAGGAAAGGGATGCTGTTGATTCCTTGGTCGTACTTCCTTGGTATGAATTCAAAATATTTCTTAGTGATCGCTAATGATATAGTACAAAATCCATTTAATCACCTATGACAATTGTAATTATCGCCTCTCCTGTAGCCGTTGCATATCGGTCTCTGACAGTATTATCTTCAGCATCGCTGCACCCGCCGGCGCCGGCTTGCCAGACAAAGAAATTTTCAGCATCATAATCATAAATATAATAGGGCTGAAAATTATCATTGGTCCAAGTTCTTGCGACAGCTCCTACGGTGCTGTTGTTCCATCCAAAAGTCATCACACCAAATTGAACCGAGTAGGTAACATTTCCCGGATATTTAGGTACCAATACCCCGGCATCTATTTCCAACGCTATTCCCGAGAGGCAAGCTGTGTTAACGGCTTCAAATTCTTTGATAACCAAGGGAACGGTCATTATGAGTATCTCAGGTGCTGTTTTAAAAGAAAAATCGGCTTTATTAGTACCACCCTTACCATCGCGTGATTCTACATAGCCCGAATAATTGGTATCGGCTTCCAAACCGGTAAAGGTATAGGTCATTGCTGAAATTCCTTCGGATACTACCTTTCCTTCTAATAAAATGGCATAGGTAACCTGGTCATCATCAGAATCTTTTGATTCAGTCCATTCAATAGTAGCGCCATCAACGACTGTTCCAGAAGCTTTTGCAGAAAAGAGTCCGGGATTGTTGTTCGGCTTTTCCGGGTCTGTATTTTCATCGCCTTTAGAACAACCTAAAAGGAGAAGTAGCGCTATGGCTACAATGGAAAAGATTGGGGTTTTTAAATTTTTCATTATTACGATTTTAGATTTATTTTTTCTTTCTATTTTATTGGTATCGAAATGGAATATGAATGTCATCGGAGATTCAGAAATTTAATAATCATCTTTGACCTTGGACCATTCGGTATTGTTGTAGAGGTTGGCGTTGGGATCAAAGAATAGATCATTACTTTTGATATAATTGCCAGAATTGTCCATCCAATACTCTTTAGCGCCTGATTCTACTTGATACGTATTTCCATTGGGGTGCAATACGGTTTCCTCTTCGCTGATCATGTTCAAGAAGCTTTGTTGCCCACCACCTGAATAACCGCCAGAAGAGCTTCCGCTTCCAAAATTATTGTTCATAAACGAGGCGTGGCTGGCATCGCGGGCTGCCGACATATCGGCCATTCGTTGCTGATGTGCATTAAAACTGGCCTGTCTTTGTGCCATGGTGTTTTGGTGGTTGATGGTCATTTGTCTTGTCGCGTTGTCCAAATTTTCGATTTGCTGCTGGCGCTGCCTTCTATTTTCCTCCTGTCTTTGGGTATTTATGCTAGCCATGTGGGTTTTCCATTCCATGTTTTCCTTGACTTCAATATTGGCTTTTACAAAAGTTGCTACGGCATCTTCAAAACGATCATTGTCGGCAAGAAGAAAATCCGTGCTGTACATCCAAACATAGGCGACATCTCCAGTGAACATAGGTTGTTCCAGTTTTACGTAAGAGACGATGGCAAGTGCTTTTTGCCCGTTTGAACCCTTCCATTGGGTGCAAAGAACTTTTACCGCGGCCATAGGGGCCGACTCATGGACTTTTTGGTTAAAGTAACTTTCCAATTCGGGTAAAGGTTTTAGGGTTTCAAATGAAAAACCCTGGGCCGATAAAATAGGCGCGATCTCTTTTTCAAGCACTGTCTCCACGGAAGTTAACGAGCGTACATTCTGCATCCCCGAATTTCGCATATTTTGTTCCATTTGTGGGTTCGGCGAAGCATAGAACATTTTTAATGGGGTATTGAACCCCTTGATGTTCGAGGGTCCTTGAATCTGGTAAAGGAAGAAAGGTATTAATGGATCTGGATCATACTGGGCCTTGGAGATCACTTTCCAATCACTGGGATATTGAATGCTGGATACTATGAGTCCAGATTTTACATCTTTAAATTCATATTTGGTTTCATTTGAGCCAAAGAATGAAGAAAGGTCGGCGCCTGAACTTGACATTTTGCGATCAGCATCGGAGTTTTTACAGGAAAAGATCATTAGGCATAGCATAATAAATTGGGCAGTTTTCATTGTTTTCATGATGACGTTTGTTTAGGTTTCTATTATGATATCGTAGAAATGAAAAAATGTCATCAAAATTATTTTTGATGACATTTTCTTATAATTAAGACAAAAACAAATCGCCTAGAACTGATCTATATCAGTTTGCCAGGGTATGGTGTTTTCTTTTACAAGATCGAATACCAACTTGTTTAGATCATTATCAAAATTGGGGTCGTTACTTCGATAGTTCAATAGAACCACAGCAGTGATTCCGTTCTGTAGATTTTGGTAGTACCAAGTTCTAGTTCCAGGTAAACTTCCTGTGAAAAATAATAAGCCTTGTTCTT
>JBATIN010000453.1:0-2141 GCA_049667765.1 Flavobacteriaceae bacterium | reverse complement strand
GTATAAAGTACTGTGCCAATCGTGGCTACAGGTACTTTTTGACCTTGGGCTACATTAGGGGCTCCGCAAACAATTTGCAAAGGCTTGCCTGTTCCAATATCAACTGTGGTAAGTTTAAGACGATCTGCATTAGGGTGTTGTTCACAGGTCAGCACATGGCCGACAACTATGCCTTTTAGACTACCCTTTACCGATTCAAAAGGAGTAATGCCTTCAACTTCTAGGCCTAGGTCGGTCAAGAGCTCGGCGGTCTGCCCTGAATCCCAATCCAATTTTAGAAATTGTTTGAGCCAATTGTATGAAATGTACATGGTTAGGTTTTAAAGGGGTTAAAGATAAAACAATGCCTTTAGACATTCAATATACTTCTTACGGATATTTTTTTAGTCTGACGATTATGTCGTTACTTCGAGCACTACTTTAAAATTCCTGTTATGAAAATAGCTACGATATTTTTCCTTTTTTTTCTAATATTGATAAGTTGTGCCACAGACGATAAAAATGTACCGGCTTCAGGAATTTGGCGGGCAGAATTAGAGGTGATGGATGGCAAGGTATTACCCTTTACTTTTAAAATTAGCACTAATGAGAATGGGCAACATTCGATGCAAATCTATAATGCTCAAGAGGAAATCGTAGTTGACGAGCTAGTTATTGAGCGAGATTCCTTTGTTATCACACCACCTATTTTTGAAGGCTATTTGGCAGGAAAGTTCACTAAAAACACAATGGACGGAAAGTTCATTAAAGAAAGTTTGGAAAGGATAGTGCCTTTTAAAGCCGTCTTTGGGGAACATGAACGCTTTGCAGCACCGAGAATACCTTTGTTCGATATTTCAGGTGATTGGGAGGTGGTATTTTTAGAAAGTGATGGATCTACCTATCCTGCAAAAGGAATTTTCGATCAGCAAGGAAGCCAGGTTACCGGTACCTTTAGAACGACCACGGGAGACTATCGATACCTTGATGGGGTAATGGATAACGATTCGTTGAAGCTTTCCGTTTTCGATGGGGGACATGCGTTTTTGTTCATTGCCAAGGTAACCGACACAAGCCTTACCGGGAATTTTTACTCGGGTAACCATTCAAAAGAGCTATTCACCGCCAAACGCAACCCTTTTTATGAATTGCCCGATGAAGATTCATTGACCTTTCTAAAAGAAGGCTATGACAAATTGGCCTTTTCCTTTCCCGATACTGCACGAAATTTAATTTCATTGAATGATGAACGATTTGAAGACAAAATTGTCGTGGTACAGCTTATGGGTACCTGGTGTCCCAATTGCCTAGATGAAACTCTTTTTTTGACCAACTATTTAACCGAGCACCCGAATAACGACCTTGAAGTTGTGGCATTGGCCTTCGAAAATGAAAAAACAGAAGCGGGGGCATTTAATAGAATTGAAAGATTACGACAAAGAATAGGCATTAACTATCCTATTTTGTTGGCCCAATTTGGTAGTTCGAATAAAGAAAAGGCGCAAGAAAAATTACCGATGCTGAACCATGTATTATCATTTCCGACAACTATATTTATAGATAAGAAGGGAAATGTTAGAAAAATACATACCGGTTTCAACGGCCCGGCCACAGGGACCAAATATGAAGAATTTAAAACTGAATTCGATAATTTTATTACCGAACTCAATGAAGAAAAGTAGTATTTATTTTAAATAATGGTCGATTTGCCCAGCCAGATATTTTCATCGTTCATCGTGAGAATATCATCAGAATCTATAATGTTATCCGCAATATAATCGCCAACGTAGTTGGTGCCATATTTACTGCTTCCTAAAATATCGGATGTAACGATGTTTTTGTTGAACGATAACAAAACCGCCGAAACCACCGCGTTCGATTCTTCCTCAAGACCAAAATGTTGCAGCAAGAGTGCAACGCTTAAAATGGAAGCGACCGGGTTGGCAATGTTTTTGCCCTTCGCCTGCGGATACGAGCCATGAACAGGCTCGAACATGGCATTTTCAGTACCTATCGAAGCTGACGGAAGGATACCGGTGGAGCCTAACAAGGCACTTGCCTGGTCGTTCAAAATGTCACCGAACATATTGTCTGTCAAAATAACATCGAATTGTTTGGGGTTGAGCATAAGCTGTGTGGTCGCCTTATCTATGAACAAGCAC
>JBATIN010000452.1:0-2192 GCA_049667765.1 Flavobacteriaceae bacterium | reverse complement strand
AGCATGTGGCAAACCCTCCAATTGCACCCCCAAAATGTGCAGTATGACCTATATTGCCCAATTTGTTCTTCATTCCATAAATGGAATATAATAAATAACCGATACCGAGGATGTATGCCGGTATGGGTATCGGGATAAACATAATTCCCAACTGCATATCGGGTTGCAATAAAATTGCCGCATATAAAATTCCTGTAACGGCCCCACTTGCCCCTACCGCACTATAGTAGGGTTCATCTTTATGAAAGAAAAGGGCCAGCATACTACCTGCTATTAAGCTTACGAAATAAATAATCAAAAATTTTCCAGGGCCGAACCAACTGATGATCACATTGGCGAAATAATAAAGGGTGATCATGTTGAACAATAAATGGGTAAAATCAACATGTAAAAAACCCGAAGTGACCATGCGATCTTTTTGACCGGCATTGATCTGTCCTATACCAAATTTATAACGTTCAAAAAATGAGGTATCATTGAATCCCTTTAAAGATACCAATACATTCGCCGCGATTACGGCAATAGTGGCTATATGGAGGTTATACATAATGGCTTGCTCAATTTTGGTTTCAAATATAACTATATTTGCACTTTGATTAGTGATTGCATGCAACTACTCGTTTTTATTCTTGTCTATCCGATAATTTGGCTCATTTCTATTTTGCCCCATCGCCTCTTCTATACCTTTTCCGATGTTGTACGTTTTTGGGTGTATCATGTATTCGGGTATCGTAAAAAAGTGGTGCGTAAAAATCTGGCCTTGGTTTTTCCTGAAAAGACAGAGGAAGAAAGACACAATATAGAGAAAGAGTTTTATATTCATATGTGCGACATGTTTTTGGAAATGGTCAAAACCATGAGCCTATCTAAATCGGCCATCAAGAAAAAGTACCAAATAGCCAATATGAAGGTGGTACAAGAGATCGAGAAGGAGAATAGTATCTTAATTCTTTGCTCGCATTATGCCAATTGGGAGTGGAACGTAAGTTTGAACATGTATGTAAAGAGCAAAGGGTATGCCGTCTATCAAAAAGTTGCCAATAAATATTTTGATCGTATGGTAAAAAATCTTCGGTCAAAATGGAATACAACTTTAATTACCACCCATGATACGGTAAAAACAGTGATGCAAAATAAAAAGAACGGCGTGACCAGTATTTATGGTATGGTCAGTGATCAATCACCTATGGTGCAACATGCCCACTACTGGGATAAGTTCATGGGCATTACAGTGCCTTTTTATAATGGGGCCGAAATTATGGCAAGAAAATTAGACTTGGCCGTCGTTTTTCTGAAGGTGTCGAAAGTAAAAAGAGGTTATTACAGTGCGGAATTTATACCGATCACCCTTGCCGGAAAAGCAACCGCCCCGAACGAGATTACCAAAAAGTTTATCGCCCTTACCGAAGCACAAATAAAGGAACGCCCAGAGCATTACCTCTGGTCACATAAACGCTGGAAGCATAGAAACAAAGTGCCAAAGGAGTTTTTATAACCGATAACCTTTTGTTCACGATATTTATTCACTTAAGCCCCAACTCTTTCGGAGGTTTTTTCTATTTTAGTTCTATACCAAGGTATCTCACTTTAAATGAACAAGATGGAACTATTAGAATCACTTTACAATGAAATCATAGGCTTTTTAGGGATTTCCCAAGCTTGGGAAATTTTAAAAACGGGTAATTACGCCGCTTTTAGAACCTATGATGGTATTGCTTCTTTAGTATATCCGATAATTCCCCTACTACTGGTCCTCGAGCTAATTTTAGGATTCATTTACAAAAAGCCACAGGCCAAAGTATATAAGGTCAATTTTCTGATCTACATTTTTAATCGTTTTGTAGGTAGATTTATAGCCATTGCCATGACAACCTGGTTGATCGGGCTTTTGCAGCCTATAGCTCCCTTTCAGACCACTTTTACTTGGTATTGGCTCATTTACGGGTATATTGTTTGGGAATTCGGTCATTTTCTGTACCACTATTGGGGGCATAAAGTACGTTTGTTCTGGTGCCTGCATTCTACACATCACGCACCTGAAGATATGAACCTTTCGGTAACGCATGCCCATTTTTTCTTGGAGGCGCCCTATGCGGATACCATTCGAACCACCGTTTGTATCCTGCTTGGAGTTCAACCTGAACTGTTGTTCTTGATCATGTTTATAGATGGTACCTGGGGTGCCTTTATAC
>JBATIN010000451.1:0-5283 GCA_049667765.1 Flavobacteriaceae bacterium | reverse complement strand
TAGGTATACAATCATATAAGTCATCTATGGCATCAAGATACGTCTTTCCGGCGTTTTTGTAATTGGTACAATTGCTTGCCGACGGATCTTCGGCGTATGCATTGGCGGCATTAGACCATGCTTGTAGCTCTGCTGTATACTTTTCCGCCCAATTTCCTCCGAAACAGTTTCCTGCAGGGTTTAAAGGATTGTCTTTGCTACATCCAATTGCCATTGAAATCATTGTAGCTAAACATCCGATCATTAAAAAGTTATTATTCATTCTTTTACTAGGTTTCATAATTTCTAAATTTTAAGTTTATTATTCTATACTATATTACTCGCTATAATTCATTGCCGGTTTTTTTGCTTCAATACTCCTTTCTGAAAACCGAATCTTTCAAATTCATGTCGAGCTACATTTCAGTTTTCATTATTTCGCAGTCTTGAAATTCCGTGCTTGGGCAAAACAGCCCACTTGTTCAATACGTCTTCATTGTTTGGTATTCAGTGTAGGTTCGGCCAACAAACTATTTCGTTTTAGTTTTGCCATCCAGTACAAATACCTCTAAATAGCCAAAATCGACTTTGCAAGCTTCTTTCATTTTTTTGCACCATAAATTCAAGCTTATGGCAGTCACCAAAACACTTTCAATAGCAACAAAAACCCACGGCCCTATACCCCTTAACATAATGGATAATGGCTCGACCAAAAGCAATGTGGTATTTAAAAATAGTGCACCGATAAGAATGATGGACGTTTTCATAAATTGGTAGTTTTAATTGCTGAGATTACCCCAACGGTTAGATTCTTAATATTTCTTTATGTCCAGATCAAAAAAAGGTTTACAGGGGGGAGGTATATATAACACAATATTTGACTTAAGATCTGTCTGGGAATAGCATCTTTACTATGTCTTATCTTAACATTTCAAAATTAAAGGTAGACCGGTAATTACACTAGAGGTGATCGGCCCAAATATAGAAGGGGTAAACACCCCAAATGTTGAGAAACAGAAAGTAAACCTAAATAAAGGGCGACGGTAATCGTAGAAATAGCCCGCATAGGTATGAAAACAAAAAAGCCATGAATAAGTAATTCATGACCTTATATAAAAATTTGATTATGATACCACCAAACCGTACGACCCCTCCGATGCATCATAATTGATGGGCTCTTTGTCTGATGTTGATCTAGGTAGTTCCCCCGAAACCTATTCTCAACAAAACACCAAAAACCAACAAGTTGGTCTGGTGCCAAATTACAGAACTTCACCGAACGGACCTGTTTTAAAACAGTAACACGATCTATTTTATAACGCGTTTCCTTTAGGGCGTACTTGTTAGTTTGGCAGTTTCATAAAATCAATTAACTTTTTTGGTTTTTCTAAGTAATTATTTAGTTACCAATACATTTATTTCTCAAAATGAATTGCGTTTGCAACACCATATAACGGGAGGGGAACAGCTAAAATAGGCATTTTAACTTAAACCCACCCGTTTCGCAATATTCAATACACATAGTCCTCTTTTTTGGCCTCCTAATCTTTTCGAGATACCCGTAGTTATTTTATCACTCTACCCATTTAAATCTAGAATCATATGATATGTTGATACGAACTTGGTCACCAATTAAGGTAACACTCCTTCTTTTTTTGATGTTGAATCTAACTTTACATATAACCCTTCCGCATAAATATCATCTACCGCATAATGAGTACTGGGCACAATTTCATGATGTTGGTTAAAATAAGCTGCAAATAATAGTGACAGAATAAAAAAAACGAACATTATAAAACACTTTTTCATTGGGTCGTATTTTAAGATTTTGGAGAGATATTCGAATTCAAACTTTAAAATTTGGTAGCCCTTAAAAGGTATATTAGTTTCAAAACTAGCGCATGAAGTAATCGCTGGTGGGCCATTATGTGTAATTGGTATCATATATTGTATAGTTGACAATCTCTAAAATCAACTGCAAAACATTGTTCAGTGGCAAATCGATTACTAAACCTTGACAGCCAAAACCATAGTAGCCGTTCTTCAGTAATTTTATACCAACCGTACTTGAATCACATCGATCAATACATCTTTTTAAAAGAACTGTGGCGGGTAGTGGTATTTTTGATTAACTTTCTTAGTTCAGAAAGAGACCCTATGATAGATGTAGTAATTGTAGATGATGAAATGAAGGCGCTTCAAAGCCTTTCTTGGGAGCTAACGAATCTCAGTAGCGAAATCAAAGTAATGGCTTCGTTTACTGATCCATTCGAGGCCTTGGCATACTTAGAAACAAACACGCCCGATTGTCTTTTTTTAGATATTGAAATGCCTACCATGGATGGGTTTCAATTCATTAAAAAATTAAAAAATAAAGATTTTCCCGTGGTGATTACTACGGCCTATAACCAATATGCAATAAAAGCCTTGAAAAACGAGGCTATCGACTACTTGTTAAAACCTATTGATTCAGACGACCTTAAAGAGACCATTGTGAAAATTAAAAAACACAATGCTAAAAATTTCACCTCAGAACGATTGGAAAAAATACTGCTGAACTTCAATTCCAATTCGCTGGACAAAAAAATAATGTTCAATACGGATGGCAAACTTTTATTTTTAGAAAGTGAAGAAATATTATATGCCGAATCTGACGGTAATTACAGTACTATTTTTCTTGTAGACGGACAAAAAATAGTTTTGACCAAAAAGCTTAAGGAAGTGAACGAAATGTTACCCAGCGACTCTTTTTTTAGAATCCATAATTCGTATATCATTAATTTGAACAAGATCAAAGAATTTTTAAAAACAGATGGCTATGTTGTTCTAAAATCCAATCATAAAATTCCGGTTTCACGCCAAAAAAAATCAGATTTTTTGGATATGCTCTAAACCCTTTTATGAAATTTTACAAATTCACCTTTTCTACGATCTACCTTACGAAAACTGCGTTCTGGCGAGATTACATTGCGGTTATTCTACTGCTTTTTTGCCATTTTTCTTTTGGCCAACAGCTACCGGAAGACATTAAGTATAAGGTCGATAGCCTGATTCAGCAAAGTCCAAGAACATACGAAGAAATAGACGCTGTTCTAAGACCGGTTCGCCAAGACACATTACTTATGAGGTCTTTTGCAGCAATAGCAGCTGAAAAAGACTATTTATCTGGCCAGGCATACGCGTTAAATCAACTTGGCAGAAAATACCGTGACATTTCACAATTTTCAAAAAGCCTAGCACTACATCAAAGAGCCTTCGAGGTAGCGGAAGAAGATGACAACCTTGAGTTCAAGGTCTATAGTCTAAATATGATCAGTGTTATTTTTAGAAAGACCGATGCCATAAAATCTGCCCTAGATTATAACCAAAAAGCGCTAGAGCTTGCCGAAACCGTTAAAAACCCATCTAAAGGACTAAAACGCAGCATCAATGTTTCATTAAACGGTATCGGGAACATTTATCAATCCCTTGAACAGTACGATCTGGCAATCGAACAATTTCAAAAATCGTTGAAACTAGAGGAAGAACTTGGAAACAAACTTGGCCTTGCAATCAATTATCAAAATATTGGGGAATGCTTCGAGGCCCAAGGTAAATTAAAGGAAGCGTTGATAAGTTATGAGACTTCTTTGTCTTATAACGAAGAAATCAATTCTGACAAAGGAAGAGTTCTATGTAAAAATGGTATTGCACATGTTTATGTTCTTCAAGGTAAAATCGAAGAGGCCCGTACCATTCTTGAAACAATTCTAACTATATCAGAAGATATTGGTGATCAAGAAATAATTACAATGATCAATATAAACTTGGGGTGGACTTTAATGAATCTAAATGAATATAAGCCAGCCCGAGAACATTTGCTTCAAGGGCTAGAACTGGCTCAAAAATATAATCTACCTAGTGAAATCTCGGAAGCCAACAAATATTTGTCTGATTTATTGACAAAGCAAGGAGATTATAAAAACGCTATAGAATACTACAAAACAGCAATACAGGTTGAGGACGAAGTATCCAACGATCGTAATCTTCGTTATGTAAACGATATGATCCTAAGGTATGAGGCCGATAAGAAAAGTAATCAGATCGAGGCTTTGGCCAAGGACAACGAAGCTGTAAAACAGCGTTTGCAGAAGAACAAAATCATATTTTTGATCAGCGGTTTCGTTTTACTATTGTTAGCAGGACTATTCTATATAACATACCGACAATATCAGCTTAAAAATGAAAAAAAGATGTTGACCTTGGAGCAGACCATGCTTCGAAGCCAAATGAACCCGCATTTTCTTTTCAATTCATTGAATTCCATTAAATTATATATTATAAACAATGAAAAAAAGAATGCGGTGCACTACCTCAATAAATTCTCTAAATTGGTTAGAAAAATATTGGAGGCTTCTTCCTTAAAGGAAATACCATTGGCCGAAGAACTAGAGACGGTAGCTCTTTATATGAACATTGAAAACATTCGTTTTTCCAATGAGATCAACTTTACGATAAAGGTTAACGATGATATCGACACCGAATTGGTTAAAATTCCTTCGTTGATCTTGCAGCCTTTTTTAGAGAATGCACTATGGCACGGGCTGTCATCTAAAGACGGTGAAAAGAAAATTGATTTAACAATAGGTCGCGGAGCCAATGGCTATATAGACATTGCAATTGCCGATAATGGTGTTGGTAGAGCGGCAGCTGAAAAAATAAAACAGGGCAAAATCTTAAAGCGAAAATCAGTAGGCATCGACATCACCAAAGAAAGACTGGCCAATTTTTCTCGTGACTATCAAAACTATTTTAATGTGGAAATCTTGGACCTTTACGATGAAAATAGCCTGGCCATTGGCACGAAGGTAATTCTTAAGATTCCTACGGTTTAAGATGCTCCTTGGCCACTACTTCTAATTCAGCATACCATTCCTTTCCGAACTTACGCACCAAGGCTTCTTTAACAAATTTATAAATGGGTACTTTTAGTTCGGCCCCTAAAGTACAAGCAGGGTCACAAATTTCCCATTTATGGTAGTTTACGGCCGTTAATGCTGTGTATTCTCGCACCCTAATCGGGTACAAATGGCAAGAAACGGGCTTCTTCCATTTGGTAATACCCTGGTTATAGGCTTCTTCCAAACCACATTTAGCCGTTTGGTTTTCTGAAAATATTACGTAAGCACATTCACTATTATTGACTAATGGCGTTTCCCATTCCCCGTCATCGCCTTTTACAAAAGCGCCTTGGTCTTCAATTGCCGCAATACCTTCGGGACGTAAAAATGGTTTTACAGCTGAATAAATATCAACCAGAATTTC
>JBATIN010000450.1:0-2938 GCA_049667765.1 Flavobacteriaceae bacterium | reverse complement strand
CGCTCTCACCAAGTTAACATCGGCCAAAGACCCTCCATTATCACCTTTTCTCAATTTTGCTTCAGCTCTTATCAAATAAATTTCAGCCAAACGCATAAAGACAAGATCTATGCTACTGAAGTTATTTGCATTTTCAGAGGTTCGGCTGAATTGATATTTAGATACACGATACCCTGTATTGTGTAATGAACCCTCGATGGTAAAATTGACTTCTTCTGTATGATTAACATAGCCTACATCCCTATCAGGGCCATTTCCTTTTATTTGTTTACTTGGATATATTCTAACTCCCCCATCATCACAGGTCAAAAATGCGCCATCATCCCCCTTTCTTGGTCCCCATTGTATACCACGCAAAATACCTCTATTCATTTCATAATTTTCAGGCGTGTCACAATAAAAATGGTCTTCATCATTCAGAGGAGAAAACCCGGTGAGGTCAACTAAATCAGCGGGTATTTGTTGGTTTTGTTGAAAAAACCGAGCATCGGCCTCAGCTGGGTCAACATTGCCATACGCATCTACCCAGGTTTGATAAAAATCCGAAGTGATTGCAGGGCCATCTGTTCCATCTGAACTAGGAAATTCTAACCTTCCCCAAACAGAACCGGCTATAGACCAATACGTCCACCGACTATGTTCATTATTTAATACTCCGCGTTGGTCAGCGGCAAAAATCAATTCCGCATTATCACGGTTCTCATCATTGAACAGTTCAAAATATTCCGGCGACAGGCTATAAAGCCCCGAATTGATAACGTTATCTGAATATTGAATGGCCTTATCCATATCCGCAGTCGTAAAATCCGGAGAGCCATAAGGGTCACGATAGACCGGTGCGTTCAAATGCAAGCGAGCCAGGAAGCCCCATACAGCCGACTGGGTCATTCTGCCCGATCCTTTATCGGTATTAATTACATCGACCACCGAAAGAAATTCACTTTCAATATAATCGATAGCTTCTTGAGCTCTCAGAACTTCCGAAATCTGGTTCGAGGATTCTTTTTTCAGTACAATTCCCCATCCGTCCAACAGCAGCATTTGCAAATAAGCACGTAATGCCTTCATCTCGTACAAAGCACCTGTTGCCTCTGTATTGCCTTCTTCCGATAAGGGCGTTAATACTTCTATGGCCGCCAAGGTTCTAGAGATATTGGTAGTGAGTTCGTTCCAAGAACTGCTGACAAGATCATTGGTGGGAGTAATGGTATGTGCATGTGTGGCTAAAAATTTGCCTCCATCAAACCAGTCCGTTCCTCCACGATACGGCAAAATGGCCTCATCGGAGGCAATCAGTTGTAGTCCGTAATAGTTTGTATGTCTCCAGGTCCAGGCAACATAGCCGTAAGCGGGTGCAATTGCACCGCTTATGACCTCAGCCTGCCCTCCGAATTCTGATTCATCAAGTCTTTCTTCTTCTAAATCGGTGCAAGCCCAATTTAATAAAGTAGCGAACGCCAATATTACTAATATGATTCTATTTTTCATGGTACTCAATTTTTTTGTTAGAATGATACGTTTAAGCCAAAAAGGAATGTTCTGGGCGTTGGGTAAGTAAACCGGTCGATACCGAATGTTTGTATACCGTCTATGGTAGCTCCTGTATTTACCTCGGGATCAAAACCGGAATAATCGCTAATTACAAAAAGGTTCTGGCCCGTAAGTGAAAACCGAATGTTACTAATCAGGTCGCCAAAGCCCGCTTTTTGGGTATCTAAGGTATAAGCCAAAGTAGCGTTGTTCAAGCGCAAGAAACTGCCGTCTTCTAAATAACGGGTCGAAACTTCGTTGGAATTACTTAAATCTTCATTAGGAAATTGGGTGGCAAAATCAGTGGTATTAGAATTTCTACTGAGCTGGCCCTTGCTGAACAAAGACATTGCTGTGTGATTGTATATCTTATTACCGGAAACCCCGTTAAAGTTCATGCCCAATGTTAGGGCCTTGTACCTGAAATTTAAAAAGAAGGCATAAATAATATCGGGCAAAGCGGTACCTGCCGCAATTCGGTCATTGTCCAAAGACTCGCCATCGGCTACGATATCGGCAAATTGATTGAACCCGTCAGCACTGATACCGATAAAGTCTTTCATATAAAAAGTGCCAATCGGCTCGTTATTTATATATCCATTGATGGTAGCGCCTGTTTGGCCACCCCCTTGAGCGGCCCCAGTAGTAAGAATTGAATAGGGCGAATTGACCACCTTGTTATCGGTATAGGAAATATTACCCCCAATATTATATGAAAAATCTTTAGTGATGTCACTGCTATAATCCAAGGCTAATTCAACACCGGCATTTTTGATTTCCATATCATCGATATTCGTCCAGAATCTTTCGGTAGGCTGGATCGGGTCGATCTTAAAGGCGAATAATACCACATTGCTGGTCACTTTATTAAAGTAATCAAGCGAACCGGTCAATCTATTGTTCAAGAGACCGAAATCTAGACCTAAGGTCGTTTGCGTGGCAACTTCCCATTGGAGATCAGGGTTGTCGGTACGTACTGCTACCGTACCAAAAGGATAATCATCCAAGGTTGAGGCACCGGGATCCAGAGGATAGGTATCATTATTATTCTTTGAATCGACGAAACTTGCCAAACTTACCTTACTGTCGATTCCGTCTTGGTTACCTGTTTGACCCCAACTTGCCCTTAACTTCAGGTTGGTAAACAAGTTGCTATCGGCCATAAAGTTTTCATTGTGTAAATTCCACCCTAAACCTATAGAAGGAAAGTAACCGTATTTATTGTTTTTCCCAAATTTGGAAGACCCATCGGCCCGCATGGTCGCCGTTAATAAATATTTGCTGTCGTAACTATACTGCACCCTAGCAAAAAAGGACTGAAGTTCATTAATGTACGCTTTGGAATCAAGTTTTGTGGGCAATAATTCTGTACTGATCTGGTCTTGAAATTTAGGTTCGATCCCATTAT
>JBATIN010000449.1:0-6515 GCA_049667765.1 Flavobacteriaceae bacterium | reverse complement strand
TTATTATAAAATGCCCCTTCGGCCGCATTGATGGCAGCCTGTTTCACATCTGAAACATCGTCCATGACGTAAAGTGGGTCTTTGCCACCGAGTTCAAGTTGAACAGGCACCAATTTATGTGCAACGGATTTTGCAATGTGAAGTCCTGTTGCGTGGGATCCGGTAAAAAAATAACCATCCATATCCGACTCAAGAATTCGTTGGCCAACTTCTCCTCCCCCAATAACACATTGAAATACATTTTTTGGAATACCAGCTTGCCACAAATATTTTTCAAATTGTTTACCGGTCAAAGATGCAAATTCCGAAGGTTTGTACAGCACTGCATTACCAGCAACCAAAGCATATAAAAAGACATTGTAACCCACATTATAAGGGAAATTCCATGCGGAAATGTTGGCAATCAGTCCCAAAGGTTCGTAAACAATTTTCTCATGGGTATTTCCGGCATCGACCAGAGTTTCAGGTGTCAGCCATTTTGTTGCATTTTGTTTCAGATGCTCGATGCGGTTCTGGGCACCTTTGATTTCATTCAAGGATTGTTGTAAGGGTTTCCCGGTCTCAGAAGTCAAAATGCTAGCCAGTTTATCTACGTTGTCCTGTACCAAATTCCCAAATTTCACAATACATGCCAGGCGTTGCTCCACTGATTTTTTGGCCCATTCCTCTTGTCCTTCCCGTAAATACTCCAACTTTACCTTTAATTCGGTTCCTGATGTTTCTTGAAGGTCGGCTATGATTTCCTCCGTAGCCGGATTCTTTATCTGCATTGTTCTCACTTCGTATATTTTAAAAAAGCTTCATATAATATATCTTCCTCGATTACTGCCGTCCCTAATGTAGGGGAAAATTCAGGATGCCATTGCACACCAAATACTTTTCCTTCAGGTTCTTTGATATACCCAAATGCTTCGATGAGTCCATCAGGTGAGGTTGCATAGACCTCCAAATCGTTTCCTAGGTCTTTTACAGCCTGATGGTGTACCGTATTGACATGTGGATTTTCAACTCCGTTGTACAGTTTATCCAAAAGAGTGCCCTCGACAAAATCTATGGGATGTCTGATCGTATCATACAATTCAGCCGATCGATGATTTTCGGCATTTGGATTTTGTGTAATCGTATCTTGATAAAGTGTTCCTCCAAAATAAACGTTCATCAATTGCATACCGCGACAGATAGCAAACACTGGTTTTGAATTCTTGACCGCATAATGCATAATCTTTAACTCGTATTGGTCACGATAAGCATCCCCCTTCCATTTGCCAATAGGTTTTTCGCCATAGGTTTCGGGGGCCAAATCGACGCCTCCTTGAAAAACAAATCCATCCATTTCAGATAAAATATCTTTCAATAATTCATCGGAAACATCAGGAATCAATACCGGAAGCACTCCTTTTCGAGTAAGGTAACGTGCCATGTCGTTCTCCAGATAACTCAAAGATTTGTGACCGAACACAATCCGTTCCTTATCTGGATACATAAAACAAGAGGAAATACCGATCTTGATCATAACGCCTTTTGATAAAGGGTTTTGAAATCTTCCCTCGTTACAGGTTTCGGATTGTTCGGGTGACAAAAATCCGCTTCTGCCAGTTTGGCGAGTTCTTCGATATGTTCTTGCTTGACATTAATTTCGGAAAGCTTCGTAGGCATTCCTAATTTATCATTCATTTCGAAAAGGTGGTCCACTACCCTATTCCCAGCATTGCTTCCTAATTCGAAAGCATCGGCCATTTTATTGAATCTGGCTTCAAATCCCTCGTAGTTGAATTGCATTCCATAGGGCAAATTTACCGCGTTTGCCAATCCGTGGTGTGTATCCAATAAACTTGACAACGGATGTGCCAGACTGTGTACAATACCCAATCCTTTTTGAAATGCTACCGCGCCCATTAAGGACGCCAACAACATTTTTGCCCGCGATTCGACATCGGGATTGTGCGTGGCGGTCTCCAACGAATCGGCAATTAAAGCGATACCTTCCAAAGCAATTCCATCACACATGGGGTGGTAATTTTTCGCCAAATAGGCCTCCATATTATGGGTCAGCGCGTCCATTCCAGTAGCTGCTGTGATAAACGGTGGCAATTCCATGGTCAGCAAAGGGTCGGCAAAAACAATTTTCGCCATCAATTTCGGGCTGAACAATATTCTTTTTTTCTTCGATTCATCCTCTGAAATAATGGCACTACGGCCCACTTCGCTTCCGGTACCCGAAGTCGTAGGAATGGTGACAAAATGGGGTACGTCTTCCGTAACATATTTATCCCCTCCGATCAAATCGTCATAGTCGAATAAATCGCGCTTGTGATTGATGCGCAACGCAATGGCCCTGGCAACATCCAAGGCAACACCTCCGCCGATTCCTACAATGCAATCCCGATCGGTTTCATGATACGTGTCTCCTCCGTTCAGTACATCAGATTTTATGGGGTTCTTGTGCATCTCGCTAAAGACTTCGGTGCTTAATCCGTTCTTTTCAAGGTTTGATTTTATTTCCTTAAAAAAGGAGAGTTCCGCCACTGTACCGTCCGTGACCAAAAGCGGATTTTTAAGATTATTCTCCTTTAAATAATCTGCCAGTTCTTTGCTAGCCCCTGCCCCAAATCGTATTGGGGTGGGGAAATTGAAGCCGTGAATTTTGTTTATGTCCATTTTTATATAGTCAAATCAAATTATAATGCTATCCTCCGAATACACTTCGACAATGCTTCGACAGGCTCAGCATGACATAATTGTGACATTCGCAAAGGCAATTCTCTCAAATAATTTCAAAATATCGTTTGGTCTCCCAATCAGTAACTTCTGCAGAAAATTGTTTCCACTCCCATTCCCGGGTCTTTGTAAAATGATCTACAAACTCATTTCCAAAAAGTTCCTTGGCGATTTTGGAGTTTTTCATTTTCTGTGAGGCATCCCATAAATTGGAAGGCAAAATTCCCTTTTTGACCTCGTAGCCATTGCCTTTTATCTCTTGAGTATCCAGTTTCAAATTATTCTTAATTCCATAAAGTCCGCTTGCCAAACAAGCGGCCATCGCCAAATATGGATTCACATCTGAACCGACCACACGGTGCTCGATACGAGTTGATTTTTTGCCGGAAGCTAAAACCCGTAAGGAACATGTTCTGTTGTCATGCCCCCAGGTTTGATTGATAGGCGCCCACGCACCGACCACCAATCTCTTAAAGCTGTTTATTGTGGGTGCGAACATGGGTAAAATTTCCGGTAGACATTTTAGCTGACCCGCTAAAAAGCTCTTCATGATATCACTCATATTGTCTTTTGACTCTCCATCGTAAAAAAGATTCTCCTTCTTTTTTAAATCCCAAAGACTTTGATGAATGTGTCCCCCACAACCCGGAAGTTTTGAAGTCTGCTTTGCCATAAAACTTGCAATTATGCCATGGCGATATGCAATTTCTTTAACTGCAGTCTTGAAAAGAACCGCTCGGTCAGCTGCCTCCAAAATTCCACTATATTGAATGGCGGCTTCGGTCACTCCAGGGCCGGTTTCTGTATGTAAGCCTTCCAAAGGAATGCCAAAGGCTTCCATCAAGTTGAAAAGGTCATCGAAATACCCTGAGTTCTCCGACATTCTTAAAATAGAATAACCGAACATGCCCGGGGTCAGGGGTTGAAGATCTTGATAATCTTTATCCTTTAATGAATCGGATGTCTCCCGATAATTGAACCATTCGAACTCTTGAGAGAACATGGGAGCATATTTCATTTCTTCTGCCTCGCCGATTATTTTTCGCAGAAGACTTCTTGGACAAACCGCTAGATCTTCTGCTTTTTCCTTTCCGAAATCCACAAGAAAAAATGACACATCCTCTTCCCAAGGAACTGTTCGAAACGTACCCAAATCGACCCGTGCCTCAAAATCATCGTAGCCAGAATGCCAGCCTGTAACCTTGATATCGTTAGTATACGCTACATCACCCATGTCCCATCCGAAGACCACTGAACAGAATCCGAAGCCATTATCAAGAGCGGCTAGAAATTTATCGCGATGCATGAACTTTCCGCGCAAAACCCCATCAATATCCGCTATTGCCACCTTCACTTTGGAATGCTTACTTTCCTTTAGCTTTTTTATAATCTCGTTCTTATCCATAATAAACGTTTCTGAAAGTTACTTCATTTTTTTGTTTAGGAAGAGTAAAAAATAGAAATAGGAAATGATAATAATCCCGAAGAATATGGCAGCCAACATCCAATTATAATAGACCATCGCCAGCATGGCCACGGAGGCGATAATCAAAGCGACCAAAGGAAAAAGGGGAAACATGGGCACTTTAAAAGGTCGTTCCATTTCAGGTTCTTTTTTTCGCAGTGCGAAAAACGCAAGCATTGACACAATATAAAGCCCCAACGCACCGAAACAAGCAATGGTTATTATCTCTCCTGTAGCGCCTGTAAATAAAGCTACAACTCCCACTAACGTATTTGCTATGAGGGCATTTGTCGGGGTTCTAAATTTGTTGTGTACTTTTCCCAAATATTTGGGAGCATAGCCTTTTCTGCCAAATTCAAACGTCGCCCTTCCACCAGCCAGTATAATACCGTGAAAAGAAGCAATCAATCCTAAAAGTCCTATTCCGATCAATAGTCTGTATAAAATATGTCCGCTATCCATAATTTGAGACAAGGCCAAGGGCAAGGGTGAATCGGAAGCCATCTCACTTCCTTCAGGATATACTACGGCCTCCCATCCTGCAACACCCACTGCAGAAGTAAAGGTCAAAATGCAGAGAATAACCAAGGTCAAAATCGCGGATCCGAAACCGATAAGAATACTGCGTTGCGGATTTATCGCTTCTTCAGCTACATTGGCTACGCCCTCGATGGCAAGAAAAAACCAAATCGCAAAGGGTATGGCAGCGAAAATGCCCGAATACCCGTTTGGCAGTGGATTCATCTGTAAATTGCTCAACTCGAATTCAGGTAACGTTACCCCGGCAAAAATCAACAGTTCAATGACCGCCAAAATGGTAATCACCAATTCAAAAGAAGCCGCTAACTTTACGCCTAAAATATTGATTACCGTAAAAATCAGATAGGCTCCGATTGCAAATACCAACACGTCGATTGCAGGATATACCAAATTTAAATATGCGCCGATAGCGGCCGCAATCGCAGGAGGGGCAAAAATGAATTCGATGTTTTGGGTGATACCCGCAACAAATCCCAAATGTTTTCCCAAACCGCGATTTGCATATTCAAATGCACCACCCGCTTTTGGAATGGCACAGGCCATTTCGGTATAGCTGAAGGTAAACGTCACGTACATGATGATAATAAAAACGGTTGCAATTGCAAGTCCGTAGGTACCTCCTTCGGCGAGACCGAGATTCCAGCCAAAATACATTCCGGATATAACATATCCAACGCCCAAGCCCCATAACATTAACGGACTCAATGCTCTTTTTAATCCGACTTCGCTCATAGCTTATTCTTTCCTTAGTTTGAGAGTCTTAATTTCAAAAGTAAGGAAAAGGAATCTTAAGAGTCATTCCTTTCGCAACCAAATATCAGGATTTAAATGAAACATCTTTTTCCAACCCTCAACGGCCACAGAGTCATTTAAATATGGATACGGAAACGGAGTGGTAATCGCATAGTGTAAATGCGGGGGTTTGCCCTTAGCATTACCGGTGTCACCTACGGTGCCGATTATACTTCCGCCTTTTAAGGGCTTCAAAGCAAAGGTCTTTATTTCGTTCAAATGGGCATAATAATGAAAACGCCATTTGGGGCCGAGCACCATCACCGACTTCCCGCCTTTTCCACCTTCAGCTGTATATATGACGAAACCAGGTGTAGCTGCCAAGACCTCTGTTTCCCGTTCAGCAAAAATATCGATGCCCTTATGCGTTATGGAAGTCCCCCATGGGTAGGCCCAAAACGATTTTTCGTCCCAACTTTTTGTAGTGGCACCCTTTACGGGAATGATCATATTTTGTGGCAACAAAAATCCCAGCCCAATAATTATCATAGGCACCCAGAAATATTTTCGCATGGATTTATCGCGTATGATAAACGCAAAAACAGACAACAAAGTAAACCAAAATCGATTGGTGGTGTTGGTGATCATGCGAAAGTTTTAAGATTGTACTCTGGCAATGAATTCGGTTTCTGAAATAATGGGCACCCCTAAACTCTCTGCTTTTGTTCTTTTGCTTGGCCCCATTTTATCGCCAGCAACGACAAATGAAGTTTTTGATGAGATTGCAGAAGCCACCTTACCGCCATTATCTTCGATCATTTTCTTTAGTTCGTCTCTACTTAAAGTTTCGAAAACCCCTGAAACAACAAAGGTAAGGCCTTGCAGTACGTCAGATTGATTTTCCAATTGGGCTTCAGAAAGTGAAAATTGAAGTCCGTATGATTTCAATCGTGTTAGAATTTCAATATTTGTTTCATTATTAAAAAATTCAACTACACTCTGGGCGATACGTTCTCCAATTTCATCCACCGCGGTCAAAGCTTCCAAACTTGTGCCCATC
>JBATIN010000448.1:0-1975 GCA_049667765.1 Flavobacteriaceae bacterium | reverse complement strand
TCATTATACCCATAGGCCAAAGGATGGGTTATATCAATATCCGCTTTTAAGATTACTCCGCCTAAACTTTCTTTACCTAGGTTTTCATTGGCATCTGCATAAGGTTTTCGCTTTACCACCTTAGTGGAATCGTTTTTAATGGAATCATTTTCTGTTTTTGCGAGCATTTCTTTGACCAATTTTTTATCGATTGCCCACTTTGAGGCCGTACCGATGGTAATCAAAGTATTGCCTTTGCTCACCCAGGCGTTAATTTTTTCTTGTTGTTTTTTAGTAAACGAATACCTTCCAGAAACCATGACCATAGTATTGTATTTGTCAAAGTTAGAACGGTCAAAATTTCGCATCGGAATTTTTGTGATGGGCATATGTACCCGGGTATCTAAAAGATGCCACACTTCACCCGCTTCGTACGAGCTGACACCTTCACCTATTAATAGTACAGCTTTTGGTTTCTTGATAGGGGAGACCTGACCACTACCTAAATCTACTCCCTTAAGATTCAGACCGGTGCTTAGGGCAAACATGGGCACTTCGAATTGTTTTTGTGCCTTTTGAAGTATATCGTAAACCTCGTCAGCACTCTTCTTTTGCAACGAAACCGGTAGCACCAAGGTTCCGTATCCGAAGCTTTTGGCTTCAGAACCTATCTTGGCAGTAAAGGGCTTTGTTGCACTCGATAGAACAAGTCCATTCGTTTGTAGGTAATGCAATGCAGCAGGGGCGTTATAATCTTGCCAATCAACAACATAGGCATAATTCGATTTTTGAAGAGGTGTAACCGATATAAGATTTTGGGTGCTTTCAATTTTATCGCCGGTAGTTACACTTGTTACCGGACGATACTTCATATTGTAGAAATTTGCGACCGACCAGGCCGAAGCATCGTAATAGACACTATCTCGATACTTTTCGTAAGTTTCGAACATCGATTGCACCATGCGGTATTGCGCCTGCCTTGTGGGCACAACGAATTTATTTCCTGATTTATAGACCTCTATTTTATGCAACAATAATTTATCGATAAATGCTTTGGTGCGGTTTTGATCGTTTTCATCACCAAAAGTGTATCCCTTTATTTTTTCTTTTCCGGCATTGGTCAAGGCGCTTTTGAAGAAGTCCTGCTGATACTTTCTCATATAACTTTTATTCTCTACCGCAGCTCGTACTGTAGTAATACTTGAGGTAAATTGATTTCGAATGGTAAACGGAAAGGTGATTTCCCCAAATGCCGTCTTCTGTCGATGGCCTCGTGAACTGGCTTGTTCAAAAAGAAGCCCCAAGCCACCCTGAAGGTCTGGATACGAAGAGCCATAGCCTGGATAAGTACCATCAAAAACTTCTTTGGTGAAATAAAAAGAACCGATACTATCCAGTGCTTTTGCAAAATAATTGCCAAATAGCGTATTTAAATCTTCATAGTTTTCTTTTGGCATAATCGGGTTCAATGAACCGTTGTCTTTCATCGGTTCAAAGAAATAGGTGCTCTGACTGCCCATTTCATGAAAATCGGTAACCACATTGGGGTACCATTCATGGTACCATTTCAATTTTCCTTGACTTTCTGGGTTGATCGCCAACAACCAATCGCGGTTTAGGTCGAACCAGTAGTGGTTCGTACGTCCACCGGGCCAGTATTCGTTGTGTTCGGCATCTTGAGGGTCGGACACTTCCGGAGTGGCCTGGTAGGTATTGGCCCATTGGCTATGTCGATCTCGCCCATCGGGATTGATAGTAGGGTCGATAAAAATAACCGCGTTATTGATGTATTTTTTAATTTCTTCACATTCCGATGCCACAAAAGTGTAAGCGCTCAACAAAGCCGCTTCTGAACTTGAAGGCTCATTACCGTGCACATTATATGCTAGATTGATGAAAATGGGCACTTCATCATAATTCGTAACATTGGTCTGTGGGTCGGTAAAGGCCAGATGTTGTTTTTTTAATTGGTCAAGATTTGAAAGTTTTTCAGGGG
>JBATIN010000447.1:0-4715 GCA_049667765.1 Flavobacteriaceae bacterium | reverse complement strand
TTATTAATTATACTGTCCTTTTTTTTAGTACTGCAGAGTTGTAAACAAGCAAATGCTTCCGCTACGGCCAAAACAGAAATGCAGGAGCTTACTGCAACCAAAGCCGTTGTTCAGGCCAGATTTCAAGACTTAAACGGCAACCCCATACAGCTAAGTGATTACCAAGGTAAACGCATCGTATTGAACTATTGGGCCACCTGGTGCGGACCTTGCATTCAAGAAATGCCTTCTATGGAAAGGGCCCAGCAACTTTTAGGGGAGGAGAACTACCTATTTCTACTAGCTTCGGACCAATCGCTTGAAAAAATAAAAGCATTTACGAAGAAAAAGAACTTTGATCTATTCTTCGTTAAGTTCAATGGCGCTCTAGCCGAAGAACAGATCTATGCCCTTCCGGCCACTTTTATCTATAATAGCGAAGGGGAGAAGGTGGAGCGAATCGATGGGGCTACCGAATGGGATGCTCCCGAAATCATTCAAAAACTTAAGGCAATTCAATGAAGCATACTCGATGCAATTTACTGATCGTTTTATTGGTGGGCATCAGTTCCTGTAAGGAGCAAAGGACTACACCAGTCCCCACGGCTGTTTCCCCGGTACACGAAATGCCTTCGCCCGCAAAAAACAACAGCGCCATGCCCTTTTTGTTTTCCAATGATCATAAAACCCTGTTATCATGGGTAGAAACGGTAGGGGATAGCCTTGCCATTTTGAACTACGCCGAACTGATAGATGGGGCGTGGCAAGAACCATCGATGATTGCACAAGGAACGGACTGGTTCGTGAACTGGGCCGATTTTCCTGCGATTACAGAACATAACGGTACCCTTTTAACGCATATGCTAAAAAAGTCTTCAGTAGGTACTTATTCCTACGATATAAAACTGAACCTTTTAACGAAAGGGGAAAAGGAATGGAAAAACAACCTACCCTTACACGATGACCAAACCCCCACGGAGCACGGCTTCGTTACCACCTTACCCTATGGGTCGGATTCCTTTTTTATGACTTGGCTCGATGGCCGTAATACCGAAGAAAAAGAAGGGGAGGAGCGAGGGGCGATGACCCTGAGAACGGCGGAGGTCAATTCACTTGGGGCGCTCCAAAACGAAGCCCTTTTGGATCCCCGTACCTGCGATTGCTGTCAGACGACGGCGGCCATCACTTCAAACGGACCTGTGGTGCTCTATCGTGACCGTACGGAAAACGAGGTGCGCGATATCAGCATTGTGCGAAAAATAGCAGGGGAGTGGTCGGCCCCCAAAACCATTCATGCGGACAATTGGCTCATAAAAGGTTGCCCGGTAAACGGACCAAAAGCGGCAGCATTAGAAAACACACTTGCCGTGGCTTGGTTTACGGCTGCGGACAATTCGCCCCAGGTGAAACTTGTATTTTCGGCCGATGGGGGCGAGAACTTTGATGCCCCGATCGTCGTAAGCCCTGTCAAGACCATAGGACGCGTAGATGTCGTTTTGTTAGATATGAACACGGCAATCGTCAGTTACATGGAAATGATCGATAAACAGGCACAACTAAAAGCCGTAAAGGTTAAACGTAGCGGTGAAATTGCGAAGCCCGTAGTGATTTCGGAGCTGGACGCTTCAAGAAAAACGGGCTTCCCACAAATGGAACTCGTACAAGACAAAGTGTATTTTGCCTGGACGGATGTTGACCAAAAAAATTCTGCAATCAAAACGGCCTTTGTTGCCCTGGAAGCGTTTTAACCTGATGGCTTAAAAAGAGAAACAAGGCAGCATTACCTAAGTTACAGGAGAAATTATATTTTTAATAAATTACCCAAAACCAACTGAACCATGAAACAATCACTTTTTAAATCGTTATCCGTAACCTTAGGTATCATCTTGTGCTGCAGTATTCATGCGTGCAAGCAGCCAAAGGCAAATACCGATAGCGCTACCGAAAATTGGATATCATTGTTCGATGGATCGAACTATGAAGACTGGACCCCCAAGTTTGCCGGATATGAATTGGGGGTAAACCACAAGAATCGGTTCGTATACCAAGACAGCCTATTAAGTGTCAGGTATGCCGTGCAAGATACGTTTAAGGGTAATTTCGGACACCTGTATTATAAGAACAAGTTCTCACATTACAAACTAAAGGCCACCTATCGTTTTGTAGGCGAACAAATGATCAATGGGCCTGGGTGGGCGGTTCGCAATAATGGACTGATGTTACATTGCCAAGAGCCGTCAACCTTGGGGCTAGATCAAGACTTTCCTATTTCATTGGAATTACAGCTTTTGGGAGGTAACGGTACCGATGAACGAACCACTGCCAATTTATGTACCCCAGGCACTAATGTAGTCATGGGCGACACCTTATTTACCCCACATTGCATCAATTCCAGTTCAAAAACATACCATGGCGATCAATGGGTAACCGTGGAGGCCTTGGTTCTTGGCGACTCGCTTGTACAACATATTATGGAGGGCCAGGTCGTTCTAGAATATAAAAAACCTACCATTGGCGGCGGCGGCATAAGTGGGTATACCGAAAGCGCTTATCAAGAAGGAAAAGCGGTAAAGGAAGGCTATATTTCCATACAAGCGGAAACACACCCCATCGACTTTAAATCTATTGAATTACTCAATCTTTGTGGTTGTATGGACGAGAAGGCCAAAAACTATAAGACGTATTATGTAAAAGCTGACAATTCAACCTGTGTGTATTAATACGCACGACCTAAACCTAGCTACAGAAGTATTTCAGTAAAACCTAAAAAGGCTATGACGACAATTGATTTAAAGGGAATGTCCATTTTGGTTACGGGCGCATCGGATGGTATTGGCAAAGCCCTAGCTTCTTACCTCTTGGAAATGGGAGCGAAGGTAGCCGTACATTATAACACGAATACAACAGCTGCCGAGGGACTAGTCGCCGACTATCCAGAACGTGCAAATGCGTTTCAGGCCGATCTATCGCAGGAAAATGAGGTGTACGCACTTTTTGATAGGGTAGTGGCACAGTTTAAAAAAATAGATGCACTCGTCTTGAACGCGGGCGTGTTTTTGGCACATGCCTCCACCTCGAAAACGGAGGACTGGTACGCCGTTTGGAAGAAGACCATCGCCATAAATCTCGATGCGGTGGGTTTATTGACCAAATTGGCCCTTGATCATTTTCTAGAACAGGGGGAAGGCCGTTTTGTATACATCGGGAGTAGGGCGGTTTTCAGGGGAGAAACCGAAGAATACTTGGCCTATGCAGCTTCAAAGGGAGGTCTGACCTCTTTGGCGCGCAGTGTTGCCCGATCGTTCGGGAAGCAGCATATAAAATCGTTTGTGGTTTCCCCCGGCTTTACAAGAACCCAAATGGCCGAAAGTTTTATCAAAACCCATGGCGAACAACGCATACTCGATGAAATCGCCCTGAACGAACTTACCAAACCAAGCGATCTCGCACCTTTGGTGGGATTGCTCTGTAGCGGATTAATGGATCATGCCACGGGTGCGACCATTGATATGAATGCAGGGAGCCATATCAGGTAAAACTTCAATACCACAGGAGGTTTTGGTATATATTTTGCTACTAGTATATGGAATAGAAATACGTTACGAAAATGAAAACACTACTAAATGTCCTTCTTGTCATGGTATTCATCGGCTGCGGAACAAGCCAAAAAATAATAGAACCGACGGCCGATAGCCAACGCTTGGATACCATGGTCACGGCCCAGGACTTCAAGATAGAAATGGAATGGGCAGAACCACTGATGACGAACAGCATGATGCAAATAGCCAATAGCGGACTCTTGGCACCGGGCAATAGTGCCAGCCGCATCAATCTTCTAGGCAATGGCAACTATCTTAGCATGAAAGGGGACTCGGTACAGGCCAACCTGCCGTATTTTGGGGAACGCCAAATGGGCGGTGGCTATGGCGATAATGCCGGCATAAAATTTAACGGAGTGGCGAAAAACCTGGAAATTCAGAAAATAGAACAGAAACAGGCCTACCAAATCGATTTTAGCATTAGCGAAGGGTCGGAAACCTATACCGTGCGCATGAATCTATTGGCCAACCTAAAAGCTAGAATACGCGTTCTAAGTACGCAACGCAGGTCCATCGGCTATGAAGGGACCGTGAAGTCCTTATAGTATTGAAACTAACAGGATTATTTTTAATTCACGCTGATCAAGTTCACTTCAAAGATCAATACGGACCCTCCAGGAATGCCATTATAGTCAAAACTGCCATAGGCAAGGTGGGCAGGCACGAACAATAGCCCGTTACCCCCTTCATTGAACAGGGCAATACCTTGCGTCCAGCCAGGGATCACCTGATTTAAACCAATGCTTAAACCCGCTTCGTCGCTTTCATCGAAAACAGTGCCGTTAAGAAAATATCCTTTATAAGCTACCGTTACATTGGAAGAGGCAGTAGGTTGGGCGCCATCACCTTGATTTTCAATGATATAATGCAACCCGCTAGCCGTTTTTTGGGCTACAAGGTCATTCGCCAGCAAATAGTCGGTGATTTCTTTTTCGTTCTGGGCCGTGTAATCTATAGGCGTAGGGTTCGAAGGCGTATCTGAACCGCAAGAAACAAATAGAAATAAGAGGGACACAACAGCAAATATTTTCATAGTCTTTTTTTTAAGCGGCAAAGATAATTAAAATAGCTTGCTGTGGGGAACATGCCAAATCAGTATCTGGTTGTCATGCTGAGCTTGTCGAAGCACATTATAAG
>JBATIN010000446.1:0-9522 GCA_049667765.1 Flavobacteriaceae bacterium | reverse complement strand
TGTATTCAGTGGTCTATGCTGGTACCAGGTTTTGCGATTACTGCTCGACCATTCCTCAGCACCTGTGTCATCATCCCAAGTTCCTGATCGATCACCTGCTTTTTTACGCTTGTCCGGAAAAATATAAGGAACAAACCAGTCTAACCAGGTCATGGAAAATGCCCCACCGGAATAAAAAAAGTGATGACTGCCTATAGGGGTCATTTCTGGAGCTGCCGCTGCAAGATGAGGCGGCTTTTTCGACATGGCCTGCCACTGTACAATGCCCGGGTAAGAACCACCATAAGTTCCCACTTTACCATTGCAAAGCGAATGGTTGGCCACCCATTCGATGACATCATATCCATCCTGTTTTTCATTTTTGTAAGCTTCAAATTCCCCTTCACTTTTATATCTTCCCCTCACATCTATGAGGAACACCAAATAACCCCTATGTGCAGCTTTTCGGGGAAGTTCGGCATAGCTATCATAGCTATCCATTCCGTATGGGGTGCGATAGACGATCGCGGGATACTTTCCGGGGTCTGATGGAGCATAAAGAATAGCCCCTAGGTTTATGCCATCACTCAGCGGTATTTGGATATCTTCCCTTTCAACATTCAATACTTGCTGTGCATGAAGATATAGACCATCTACCATAACAGTCAACACGACCCATAGTTTTAAATAAGTTTTCATGAATTTGATGAGTTTAGGAAAAAGGGTTTTTCCTGTAGTATTTGCAATGATGTATTTCATGAAAAATGAATTTTAGTAAGGTTATGGCATTGTCGAATTTTTGATACGTTCCAGATAAAACTGCCTTGCCAACTCAATATCCTTAAGCACAATTTCTTTTTCCTGTTCATTCCTGTACCCCTCATGGTTCGTAGCTGCTTTATGAAGCCTGTCGATCCAGATTAAAAAATAGGATGCTGCTTCTTTAGAAATTACATATTTTCCATCGACCTCAAAATAAATAGGATTGGTACTCGCATAGGGATAACTATCAAAAAGGTCTGGATCGGCCTTTTCGCTCCATGCCCTTGCCAACATCCAACCTGCACCGTCAGGAGTAAATTGCCCTTTAATATCTGCCGTTTTCTTAGCGCCCTTTAGTTTATGCCTTTTTACAACTTTACCGTTCCAGATAATATCCAGATAGTCAACGGCAAAGGCACTTCTCAAAAATGCGCTGTATGAAATTTTTTCATTTTTATCCTGCAGTTGAACCACATCACCATAGTCGGCGTCCCCTACCTTCATTCCTAGTAACGGGCCATTCGTAACATAACTTCGCCCGGCTTTGATATGGCCCATAATTTCTTGCTGATCAAATACACCGTCATTCTTTATAAATATCCTGTTTAGTCCAACGGGGCCCCGTAAGCTGGCATAATTTGCCATGGCATCCGTACCTGCGCCTGCTGGAATCCTCATCCCACAATTCAATAGCTTATACCAAACATCCGCTGAGGGTATATGATCGGCAAAACCTATCAATTCATAGTAATCAACAAGCCCGAGCGCCGCATTTAATGGCAGATCATTGGTAAGTGATTCCGATTGTTCAGGATACAGTTGTGAAGCCAGAAACGGATGAACATAGCCCACAAGTGCATTTTGTGCCTTAGCCTGTTTTGCGATATTTACATTGTGCGGATAAAGACTTTGAAAGGCCGTTTCCGGGTATGCCGAATAACTGGGGACCAGAAAATGATCATCAAGATTGAGCAAGCCAAGATGGCCCCAAAAACTGGTATGGAATTCCTGTGAATGAAAAAGCAGAACGTCATTGGTTGAAGCAGGATCCGCTGACGGTGAAAAATAGGAAATGTCCGGAATACGTTGCTCTTTGTTCACAATGAGGTTGTACATGAAATTCAGGTTTTCAGCTTTCGCTTGTTGTATCAGTATTTCGGGGGTAGTTTTGTAATGACCCGTATAATTCATGTGCACATGCAGGTCACCGCTCTTCCAATTCCCATAATCCAAGGGCATTTTTAGTTTTGAAAGCCTAATGTTTATAGTATCCGATGCCCCCTTCAGATGAACTATGCTTTGTTTACTTATGTCATATTCAGGCCCAGCTGAAACGACTATATATAGGCTATCGTTTGGCGCATCTAGCGTAATCTTGCCCTGCGAATGAATATAATGGCTTTCAAATTTCTGTGTTGCTGGATACGATGAATCATCTGCATGGATCCAGCTTTCACGAGGTGCATAAAATTTACCCCTACTATCACAAATGCTTACCCTTGCCGGTTGCGGGGAACCATTCGCATCAAGGGTCATAATGGTAAGTGGTGACGTTGGGTTTTTATAGATCAATTTTGGGTTCTTTATCTGCTGCTCGTTACCATTGTATGGATTAACGGTCCAAAGGGTCGTATTGCCCGTGCGATTTGATATATAGGTAATTTTGGATCCATCAGGGGACCACCGTGCATTGGTGTTGTCATATTCCCCATAGGTAAGTGGCACAGGATACCCACCCTTGGTGGGCAATAGCCAAAGTTGGTGCCAGTTTCTTCCCAAGTAGCTACTATAGACCATTCGTGTGCCATCAGGTGATACATCGGGTTTTGTCTTCCAGGAAGTTTCTTCTTGATGGATTATTTTTGGAATGGAGTCCGTATCCATTGAAAGGGAAACGATTGCTCCGGTGCCATGGGCGATCTCGCGATTGGAAACGAAAAATAATTCTTGTCCATCAGCAGCCCAAAATGGATTTATTGCGTGATCAAATTCGCTATAATAATAACGTTCTACGCTACTTTTTCGATCGGGTGTTATGCATACATTTTTTTCTAAAACACCGTTATTCACCTCAGCGGTATAAAGTAAAAAGTGTCCGGTGTCCATCGTGGAAACATAGGCTATTTTTTTTCCATCGGGCGCCCATCTTGGTTCCAAATTCACACCATTATTTTTTGTCAATTCAGTTGATCGCTTTGTATCAAGATCGAGTGACATGAGTTCTGCCGATTGCCCGTTGTATCGCGTGAAAACAACCGTTTTTCCGTCAGGAGAACAATCTGGTTGATAATCATATCCGGGACCATCAGTTAATTGAATTGCCGTTTCGCTACCTACCTCTTGGATCCAAAGACTTCCGGCCATGGCATAAATAAGTGATTTTCCATCGCTGGTCCAGCATACGGCGGAGGGACCACTGGTTAGCTGGGGCAAGTAGAGCTCCCTGAAATAGTAATTATGTGGCACATCTATTTGGTTTAAAACCGGAACGCGTTGTGCTACAGACATAAAAGTAGAGCCAGTCACAATGGTAAATAATAGCAACAGGCGCAATCTTAGAAAGCGTGTAGCGAAAAAATGCGGTAATTTAAGTGAAATTTTAATGGGCATAATTTGAAGGTTTTTGGTTCGCCTGCATGACTTTGTACCAGACATTCATGTCTTCCATGCCAGAGCTAATGTAACAGTTATTGAATAGCCTTCCCCCAAAGGAATATTCCAGATTATAGAAGGCCTTATTAATACCAAAGGATTGCGATCTTGAAATGGTATACATACACGTGATGTTCATTTCGAGCAGCAATACTTCAAGTCTCAGGATCAATTGCTGCATGTATCCTTTGCCTCGTTCTAGTTTCAAGGTCGCACAATCGGTCAATTCGGCATTCCCGAATTTCTTGTTTACCTCTGCGGATGCCGCACTTATTATTTTAGCACCTTTTGAAATATACATAAATATAGTACCCTTATTCATTGCGTTTACAATGTGCTCAGGTTCTGAAAGCGGAATAGGATATAGCGAAAAAACTTCGGTGTATAGGGCAGCCAAAAGCGGTGCGTCCGCTAGCGTTGCAATCTTTATTTCAACGTCTGTTTCTTCTGTTTTCAACACAGATGATGAAAGAATGGCATCAAGTATTTTTTGTCCGTTTGCCCAGTCTGTACTCCGTGCGCGATCGGGTGATAGATATTTTACCAGAAAATACATATTCTCCCCCGAAAAATAACCTGCTACAAAACCTTCACAAACAAAACCCTTGGAAATAAAAGAAGGAACATCCTTTGGTAATACTTTGGCGATCACCTTCTCTGTCCAAATTGGTAAGCTCTGTTTGAGGCAATCTATAATGTCTTCCGTAGGGCCTTCATATTCATCCAATCGGACCCGTTTATTAAACTGATCTTCGAAAATTGCTATGGAGCCACCATCTATTTTTAGTTCCCTTCTCAAATTTCAATCTGCATTTATTTCACACCAATCGATAATGACACCCGCAAATAATTTAGCCGCTTCGATCATTTTATCAATTTCGATGTATTCATCGGGATAATGTGCTACACGCGTTTCACCTGGTCCGATGACGAGTGCGGTCATTCCGCCCTGAGCCCCTAATATTCCCGCATCGGTACCCCATGGCGAAGCTTCCACTATGATATCCTTATGATACATTTGTTTGTAATTACTACTTAGTGTAGCAACGAACGGATCGTCAGCACGAACACTATTCGGGACCCATTGCGCACCAAAGAATTCTAGTTTGGCTGGATGTGTTTTCAGCCATTCGTCTGCAGAGCAAACTCTTTCGATGCATTCGGTCAGTTCCTTTTTTGCATTCTGGATGCTTTCTTCAGGCCCTACGCCCATTCTACCTTCAATGATGACCAGATCCGGTACGGATGAAGGCCAATTTCCTCCGCTAATTTTCCCAACATTTATGGGAAGTGGAATTTGAACATCCTTGTAAAGGGGATCACGAATACTTTCATTACGCGATTTCTCCAAATCAAGAATGGCAGTATGGATCAGCCATGCTTTCTCTATGGCCGAGACGCCTTCGTATCGGGTTCCACCGTGTGCCGAGCGCCCATCTATTGCTATGCGAAACCACATGGATCCTTGCTGTTTAATAAATAGTTTCATGCAGGTCGGTTCGGGAATGATGGCCGCATCCGCCACATAATTTCGTAAGGTTGCATCCAATGTTCCTGCACCTCCTGATTCCTCTTCGATTACTGATTCAAAAATAACATCCCCTTTCAGGGTAATGCCACTTTTAATGATAGCTTCCATTGCCATTAAGAGGGACACGGTACCTCCTTTCATATCTGTGGATCCCCTGCCATACAATTTTCCATCTTTAACAATTCCGGCGTACGGATCCACGCTCCATTTATCCAAGTCTCCTTCAGGCACCACATCAATATGACCATTTAGAAGAATAGAACGTCCACCTCCTGAACCTTTAAGAACGGTCGCTGCATTTGGGTTGTTTGAAAACACCTTTCGCTCCGATAAAAAATAAGGATTCGATGCCAATTTATCCGGTTCAATATCCCAAATGTCAACTGGCAATCCCAAGTTCTCCAAATAATGGATAACAACTTCCTGGGCCGGGGCTTCATCACCCTGGATACTTTTTTTTTGAATCATCGACTTCAAAAGCTGTACTGCCTCTTCTCGATGCGTGTCAATGTAGTTGGCTAGAATTTCTTTTTTGGTACTCATGCTTCGTTGCTTGTGATCAGTTCTTGGCTGATTGTAAAATCTGCTTCGGTATAATTTTTTATGTCCATCAGATTGTAGCCCGGTAAAATTTCTTCCAGCTGAAGCTCTTCATTATTGATGATAAAAAAAACGGCCCGCTCGGTAATTATTTTATTTACACAGTGATAGGTTGTAATCGGCAAGCTACATTTTCGAACAATTTTAGGTCTGCCGTTCTTATCGCAATGTGGCATTAAGGCTATCAAGTTTTTGGCTCCATAGGCAAGCTCCATGGCACCTCCTACCCCAGGTACCTTTTTTCCGGGAACGATCCAGTTTGCAAGATCTCCGTTCCCACTAACTTCCAATGCCCCAAGAATCGAAAGATCGATATAACCACTACGTATCATTCCGAAGGAAACCGCACTATCAAAATAACTCGCGCCCGGAAGTATGGTTACGGGATAACCGGCGGCATTACTTAAATTTCCATCCTTATTTTCCACAGGTGCTGGCCCCATCCCTAAGATGCCATTTTCGGCTTGGAAATATACACTTACCGTTGAGGGTATATATTCCGGGACTATCGATGGTATACCTATTCCAAGATTAACAATCATGCCATCCCTTATTTCAGCCGCGGCCCGTCTTGCGATTATTTTTCTTAGGTCTCCCATATCCATTTCCAATTTATGCCTTTAGAAGTAACAATATGATCCACATATATTCCCGGTACGATAATTTCTTCAGGGTTCAAACTACCTACCGGTACAATTTCTTCCGCCTCAACAATAGTCACTTTACTTGCCATTGCTACATAAGGGTTGATGTTTCTTGCCGTTTTATCGAAAACCAGATTTCCAAACTCATCCGCTTTTCGAGCGTAAACAATTCCTACATCTGCCTTTATGGGTGATTCATACAGGTATTTCTTATTATTTAGTTCAATGACCGGTTTGTTGTAGGCAAGCTCAGTGCCCAGCCCGATTTCCGTGAGAAATCCATCTAACCCCACTCCTCCAGAACGAATACGCTCGACAAGAATTCCTTGTGGCGAAAATTCGATTTTCAATTTACCCTCGGTCATTAAATCCCCAGCTACCGGATTCGAGCCAATATGGGATGCGATGAGCGAAGTCGCTCTTTCAAGTACAATGAATTTGCCGATACCGATCCACGGAAAGCCAGCGTCATTTCCGATCAAATGAACATTTTTTGCCCCTGAATCGATCAAACAATCGATTAAACCAGGCGGAGTGCCCACTCCTCCAAAACCACCAAAAAGAAGTGTCATATCATCCTTGAAAAAGGACTTGATGCGGTCGTAATCCGTACATTTATTGAAGGTCTTCTTTTCAGTCATTTGCTTTTAACTTATCCATGGCATACTGTATTTTTTGAATCATCGTATCCACTTGTGATTTGGTCACAATAAATGGCGGTGCGATCAAGATGCCGTTTTCATTCTTTCCCTGTGTACCGCCAACAGAAGGATATACCAATAAGCCATTTTGATAGCATTGTTCAAGAAATCTTCCGGCCAATCCCTCAATTGCGGGATCAAACTCAATTCCGATCAACAGTCCTTTGCCCCTGATGGTCTGAATAAAATCATATCGCTGCTTGAGTGATTCAAGCTGACGCTTTATAAAGTTACCCATTACATTCACATTGGCGATCAGGTTCTCTTCTTCAATTACGTCAATTACTTTGGATGCAATCGCGCAAGACAAAGGATGGCCGCTATAGGTATGCCCACTCATGATAAACCCACTCCCCTTTTTTATAGGGTCAAGAATCTTTGAAGTAAACAATGTTGCCGCAATTGGTGCATATCCAGCACCAAGACTTTTACCGATGGCAACAATATCGGCCTTAACAGACCAATGCTCAAGACCGAACCATTTACCTGTTCTTCCAAGTCCGGTCATCACTTCATCCGCAATAAAAAGAATGTTATGATGGTCGCAAATTTCCTGAATACGTTCATAATACCCAGGTTGTGGCGATAAAGCTGTACCTGCTGCGCCGACAATTGGTTCTGCCACAAAAGCAGCGATATTGTCCGAACCAATTTTCTCAATGGTCTTACTAAATTCTTCCGTTTGTTGTTCTACAGTGTCATTTTCAAGATCAGCTTTGAGTGTTACCTGCGTGTGGAGTACCTTTTCAAACCTGGCCCGTCTCAAGGCATGACCGGACAAGGACAAGGCCCCTAGCGTAATACCGTGATAACTTTTTTGACGTGTAATAAATTGATTTTTGTTGGAATACGCTTTTTCCTGCCAGTATTGCAAGGCTATTTTCATAGCTGTTTCCATAGCCTCAGAACCGCTGTTTACAAAGAAACTATAGTCCAAATAGTTGTCTTCTGATTTTTCATACAGCTGAGTCGCAAGTCGTTCCGATTCTTCGGAACCAAATTGAGATCTATAGACATAGACCAACTTTTCTACTTGCTTTTTGACATGCTCAATTACTTTTTCATGACCATGGCCTATTGAGCAGGTAATTGCTCCGGATGAACCATCGATGTATTCTTTACCATTTTCATCGTATATGTAAATACCCTTTGAAGATACCGCCTTGATATAATTCTTGTTCAGTAAGGGTTGAATATTATGGGACATTTGAAACTTAAATTTAACAATACTAGCAAAAATCGTTAAAATAATTACATTATTAATTAAATTTTGATACTTTCCTCAATCAAATTTTGAGGTGGATATTTTGGCAAGCCTGTATTGGGTTGCAATCCTTATTTTAAATATGGAAATTTCTGGTGGTCGAATGTTGTTTGAAGCTATAATTGGAGCCCATCCCAACTTGATAAAGCGGATATCCAAAATTAATACATCACCATAAATAACTGAAAACAAATACTTTATGCACATCATTGATATTTCAATATTTGTATTATACATGCTTTCAATGCTTGGTGTTGGCATGTATTTTCTAAAACGTAATACCTCACAAGAGGACTATTATGTGGGTGGCAGAAAAATGACATCATTTCACATCGGGTTATCGGTTGTAGCCACCGATGTGGGAGGAGGATTTTCAATTGGATTAGGTGGATTGGGGTTTTTAATTGGTTTGTCTGGCAGTTGGATGCTTTTTACTGGCTTAGTTGGTGCATGGATCAGCGCCATTTTTCTCATTCCGAGAATATATCCTTTAGCTAAAAAACACAATTTCTTAAGCTTTCCCGAAGTGCTAAATTATTTTTACAACGGGAAAGTAGCACTTATAGCTGGTATTATTTCACTGATCGGTTACATCGGATTTACCAGTTCCCAAGTATTGGCTGGGGCTAAATTAGCTGCAGCGACCTTTCCCTCCATAACAATTTTAGATGCGGTTTTAATTATGGGAGTCATCGTAATTGGTTATACGGTGCTTGGCGGACTTAAAGCGGTTATATATACCGATACCGTTCAATGGATCATACTTATGACCGGCCTAATATTAGTGGGTATACCATTAGGCTTTGTAAAAGTTGGTGGATGGGAAGCTATACAAACCTATTTGCCTAACAGCTTTCTAAGTCTTACCAATATTAGTTTTGTTCAATTTATTAACTGGCTGGTTACGATCGTTCCAATTTGGTTTGTTGGCATGACCCTGTATCAAAGAATTTATGCGTCAAAAAGTGAAAAATCGGCAAAAAAAGCATGGTTTCTAGCCGGTTTGCTAGAATGGCCCCTAATGGCTTTTATGGGAATTGCGTTAGGATTGTTAGGTAGAGTCGCATTTGAACAAGGCATGTTTACTGAATTTGGTTATGCACCTGGCAGCCCTATTGATGAAGAAATTGGCTTGCCTTTGCTCTTAGCGCATATTTTCCCTGTCGGTTTGATGGGGCTCCTCATGTCTTCCTATTTCTCGGCAATTATGTCAACGGCCGATAGTTGTTTGATGGCAGCGTCAGGTAATTTTACGACAGATATTTTAAAGATTTCACATAAAAACCCCAAGGGTATAAGATATTCGCAACTTACCACATTGGTAATTGGAATACTTGCCATTATTCTGGCTACAATGATGCAAAATGTGCTTGAATTGATGCTGTATTC
>JBATIN010000445.1:0-1664 GCA_049667765.1 Flavobacteriaceae bacterium | reverse complement strand
CTTCAAGATGTACTATTCGAGAATTTTGAGATGGGCATTACAGAACAAACTGTTATTCCTTATCATACCGACCACCGTGCTGACATTGGGAATCATTATCATGAAGAATACGGGAAAGGAGTTTATGCCAGCACTCAATGAGGGGACTTTTCTATTGATGCCAACGTCATTGCCACATGCCGGAGTAGAGGAAAACAAGCGGGTGTTACAGCAATTGGATATGGCCGTAGCCAGTATTCCCGAAATAGAAACCGTAGTCGGAAAATCGGGACGGACGGAATCCGCACTTGACCCAGCGCCGCTTTCAATGTATGAGAATGTCATTCAGTACAAGTCTGAATATATGCGAAATGAAAAAGGCGAACGCCAACGTTATCAAGTGAATGATGATGGGCTTTTTGTCTTGAAAAACGATAGGTTTATAATCAATCCGAATAACGAGATTGATGATAGTGCAGACTACGAAAAGTCACAACTTGTTACTACAGCGACACGGGAAGAACTTATTCGCGATGACGATGGCGAATATTACAGGAATTGGCGACCGGAAATCAACAGCCCCGATGATATTTGGAACGAAATAGTTCGGGTAACCAAATTTCCGGGTATTACCTCCTCACCCAAACTTCAACCTATCGAAACCAGACTGGTCATGTTGCAAACGGGAATGCGGGCACCCATGGGAATTAAGGTTAAGGGGCAAGATTTAAGGGAAATTGAAGCCTTTGGTCTACAGCTGGAAGAAATACTTAAACATTCCGAAGGCGTAAAAGAGCAGGCCGTTTTTGCCGACCGTATCGTAGGGAAACCCTATCTCTTAATTGATATTAAAAGAGAACAGCTAGCGCGATACGGTATTTCCATAATGGACGTCCAGGAAATACTTCAGGTAGCCGTTGGTGGTATGCCCTTGACTCAGACAGTTGAAGGACGAGAACGCTATGCAGTTCGTGTGCGTTACCCAAGGGAACTTCGTGCAAACCCCACAGACCTTAAAAATATTTATGTACCCGTTGAAAAAGGGAGTCCGGTTCCGCTTGGAGAACTTGTCGATATTCGATATGAGAAGGGACCACAGGTCATAAAGAGTGAAGATACTTTCTTGGTGGGCTATGTTTTATTTGACAAATTGGATGGTTTTGCAGAAGTAAATGTGGTCGAAAGCGCCCAAGCCCTAATTCAAGAGAAAATCGATAACGGGCAATTGACGGTACCCAACGGTATAAGTTACAAGTTCACGGGAACCTATGAGAACCAGTTAAGGGCAGAAAAGACCCTTTCTATCGTGGTGCCATTGGCACTCCTCAGTATCTTTTTGATTCTCTATTTCCAGTTTCGTTCGGTTGCTACCTCGTTGATGGTATTTACGGGTATTGCTGTTGCATTTGCAGGTGGTTTTATAATGATATGGTTGTATGGCCAAGGTTGGTTCTTAAATTTCAATCTGTTCGGGGAGAATTTACGCGAGCTGTTCAATATGAAGACCATCAATTTAAGCGTAGCGGTATGGGTCGGTTTTATTGCATTGTTCGGTATCGCCACCGACGATGGCGTGGTTATGGCTACTTATCTGACACAGACCTTTGACCGCGAAAATCCTATTGATAAAAAGGGAATTCAATTAGCCGCACTCGAGGCAGCTGAAAAACGTTTTCGTCCATGTC
>JBATIN010000444.1:0-5323 GCA_049667765.1 Flavobacteriaceae bacterium | reverse complement strand
GATGTATATAAATGAGTGTTCGGGTGAAGCTTAAAGAGCCCGAAATGATGACCTACTGTCTTGAAGCCCCCTGATTTTAGAATGGCGGCATTGGGCTCGTATAAATAGGTTAGGGGAGAAGAAAAGTTCGAAAATGCCGCTTGTTCTTCCGAAGGCAAAACATCAAAAACCTCATTGCCCGTTGGTAATAAGTTTATCGTTTTGTACACCACCAAGCCGTTAAACCCATTTTCTAGCACCCATAAAAGTTCTTTTACTTCGTTCTTTACGGCAATAACATGTACTTCCTTAACAAATTTAAGGTCTTCAATACCGATACTTAAATCTAATAACGGAGAGGTTTTAATTAGGATGTTTTTCGACTTTTTAAACAACGCTGTTAAATGAGAGGGCACATCGGGCAAACAATCCGATAGTCTAACCATTTTACGTTTTTCATCATCACGCCGCGATGGGTCAATGTATAGCCAGTCAATTTGACCATGAAACTCTTTTATAAATGCAATGCCGTCAACCGCCTTGCATGCTACATTAAATATGCCTAACGCCGAAAAATTATGGGATGCGATTTTCGAGAGTCTCGCGTCGATCTCACAATGAAAAACTTGTTTTACCTTTTTACTGAAATAATAACTATCGACACCGTAACCGCCAGTAAGATCAACAAGCGAATTTGCACACACTAGTTCAGACTTATATTTGGCGGTACCCTCTGAGGACGATTGCTCAATGTTCAATGGATTGGGATAATAGATTTTTTCAGTACCGTACCAAGTAGGTAATTTTTTTTTACACTTCTGTTTTGATTGTATTTGTTCAACAAGTTCATTATTCGAAACATTGTCAAAAATTGGTTTTTTGAATAGTATTGGTAGAATGTCAATACTTAAATGTTCATTTATATAATCCTGTATACGAGTATGCAATATGGAATTGTTCAAACCAGGATCATAAATTTTTAGTAAGCGATTTTACCATTTTGTTATCGGCTAAAAATTCCTTTAAAATAACTTTTATGGCGGTATAACCCGGTACAGCAACGATCATGCCTACAACCCCGAACAAGAGACCGGCGATAATGATGATCAAGAAGATTTCTAAGGGATGTGATTTCACGCTATTTGAAAAAATAAAGGGCTGCGAAAAGAAATTATCCACCAACTGGCCTATGACCAAACCGATCATGATATAGCCAGATTTTGGCAAGATCACGGAACTAAAATCAGCACCTAAATTACTGGTCATGGTAAGCAAGATCATTAGCACGCCGCCGATAATTGGGCCTATATAGGGTATAATGTTGAACAAGGCACATAAAAATGCGATGACTACAGCATTTTCAATACCTACGATCAACAATACGATGGTGTAGATAAAGAACAGAATTAAAATTTGAAGTAACAGGCCAACAAAATAACGTGACAGCAGCCCGTTGATTTTCTCGATGGATTTTACGGTACCAGTTTCCTTGCCATCGGGCACTAAAGCCAAAATGCCGTTTTGGAATAAATTACTATCCTTTAGAAAAAAGAAGGAAATGAACAACACCGAGAACAGACCGATACTTAGGTCGCCCAAAGTACCGACGATCGAATTAAGAAAGTTGGGGATAAAACCAAAATCTAGATTGGTAAACAACTTCGATCCCTTTATGCTATTTTCAATTTCGGTACTGCTGACACCTATATACTGTGTTATTTCCCTATACAGATGTTCAACCTTTAGTTGCAGCGCTTCAATATTGAGAAGTGATAGATTTTTGCCCTGTTCTGCAATTAGAGGTACAAAGAGCGCAAAAATTCCAATAAAAACCCCTACAATTAGTACCATGGTCAGTACAACTGCTAGGGTGTTGGGTAATTTAAGTTTTCTTCTTAAGAACAAGATGACCGGTCGGCCTATTAGGGCAATCACCGCTGCGATCGCCAAATAGGCCAAAACAGATTGTATTTTATAGAGAAAATAAAACAATAGTAAAATACCTGCGATTATACCTATCGCCCTTAATATACCATCGGATATGTTTTTTGATGTCATGGGCTAATCTTTAAAGGCATATGAGATGATATTGGCACCCATTTGCAATGCCGTTTCACGAATTTTTGGTGGGTCATTGTGCACTGAAGGGTCCTCCCAACCATCGCCGAGATCAGATTCAAAAGTAAACAAAAGAACCAATCTGTTTTCATAGGTGATGCCAAATGCTTGAGGGCGTTTACCATCATGTTCATGTATTTTTGGCAACCCATCGGCAAATGTGTACGCTTGCTTAAAAATAGGGTGTTCCGGGCCTAATTCTTCTAAAAGGGTTTCGGGAAATACTTTGGCTAATTCCTTTCGTAAATAAGGTTCCATGCCATAATTATCATCGATATGAAGAAACCCGCCAGATAATAGATATGTTCTTAAATTGGTAGCTTCCTCATCGGAGAAAACAACATTGCCGTGCCCTGTCATATGTATTAAAGGGTATTGAAATATTGAAATATCGCCTACCTCAACTGTTTGAGGTTTTTCCTTGAGTTTCGTGCCAATATTTGTATTGCAAAATCGGATAAGATTTGGCAAGGCAGTAGGGTTGGCGTACCAATCACCACCTCCATTATACTTTAAAATTGCAATTTCTTGGGCCTGTACGGCCATTGCGATAAATAAAAAGAAAAGTATGGATTTGACCCGTTTCATAGGCTAAAGGTACGAAATACGACTATCCGTTGTTTATCATGTTGATTACGGTACAGGCGACTAGGCCTGCCGTTTCGGTACGCAATCTATTTTCACCAAGGGAAATTGGTATAAACCCCTTTTTTACAGCTACCTGAATCTCTGTTTTTGAAAAATCCCCCTCAGGGCCAATGAGTACCGTGACGTCGGTATCCGGTGCAACACGGCGTTTGAGCTCCATTTTTTCACCTTCCTCACAATGTGCAATGAAGAGTAGGCCCGAACGCTCGGCTTCAACAAATCCCTTAAACGAAATGGCCTCGTTTACTTTGGGCAAGTAGGTTTGTTGCGATTGCTTCATTGCAGCTTGCACTACTTTTTGTAAGCGTTCAAGCTTAACGCTTTTTCGCTCAGAATGGTCGCAAATGATTGGGGTAATTTCGTTTACCCCAATTTCGGTGGCTTTTTCCAGAAACCATTCAAAACGATCATTGCTTTTTGTAGGTGCAATGACAATATGCAGCCAACTCATTTTTTGGTGTCTTTTTTTTGAAGAAATAATCTGTGCCTTACATTTTTTACTGTTTGCATCAAGGATTTCAGCTTCAAATAGATACCCTTTGCCATTGGTGACAAAGAAAGTGTCACCGGCTTTTTGTCGTAAAACTTTGATTAAATGTTGGCTTTCCTCAGCGTTCAAAACGAATTGGTTGGCGCTGTTGTCGATATCGGCGTGGAAGAAAAGTTGCATACCGACCAAAAATAATAATAATTTTTACGGTTTGGCCAACAAATACAACACATGTTTAAGAGATGGGTAAAATTCTAATATTGCATTGCTATTTTTTGCAGGCAATATAAAGTGCGCCTTTGTTGCCATTTTTGGCAATCTTATCGCCATTTTCAACTTCAACAATTGTAAAGCCTATTTTCTTTAACTGCGCTACTATGTCCGCTCGTTTTACCCAATAAATACTAGGTTGGTTTTTAGCGAAAAGTTTCCAATTGAACTGGGTGTCATTGAGTTTTAACCAAGGTAAATGATACTTTGATGTTTCTTCTCCCCTTAGTTTTCTTAAAGTATTCGCAAGTAAGCTCAACATAGGGTTGTAAAACCTAGTATCGTAGTCCAAGAAGGTAAACAGGGTAGTGCTACCTTTTTTTGCAATACGATAGGTTTCTTCAAGCGACTGTTGAAATAGGTGTTTGGGTACAAAGCACAGCACCTGTTGTATGTAAACTAAAAAATCGAAAGAGGCATCTTCAAAAATGTGTAGGTCAGAGGCATCGCCAACTTTAAAATTAACCTTCGACCCCCTTTGTTTTGCTTCTTTTTGGGCAAATTGCATCATTTCGGGCACAATATCAAAACCTGTAACCTTGCTAAAGCCTAATTGTTCAATAAAAAAGGTAAGTCGCCCGCCACCTGCACCTGCTTCTACTACAGAACCATTGGTGTCGGTAAGGTATTTTCTAAGCATCAATTCTTCTTCGGGCCAAACATTTTTTCGATAGATTGTGCTATCTATCATATGTTCGGCATAGAAGTCTTTATTTAAGTTGGCAGTTTTGTCGCTCATGTACACTATCGTTGACTAGGTGTAGCTTTGCTATTGTAGTATTCTTAATGTTCTATTTAGTAACGTTGATTATTCTAAATTAGTCTATCTGCTCCTGGTTTTTAAAGGTTTGGATACTTTTAAATAATGTAGCGAGCCTTAGCGGTTATATCATGATGCGCAAAATCACCGGCCTTAAATTTATAATAACCTACGATCCCGATCATTGCAGCGTTGTCGGTACAATACTCGAATTTCGGGATATAGGTTGCCCAACCATATTGGTTTTCAGCATTTTTTAGTGCATTTCGAATGCCCGAATTTGCGGACACTCCACCACCAATGGCAACTTGTTTGAGTCCTGTTTGCTTTGTTGCCTTCTTCAGCTTGTCCATCAATATTCGTATGATAGTAAATTGAATAGAGGCACAAATATCATTTAGGTTCTCCGTTATAAAATTCGGATTCTTTTGTGTTTCATTTTGTATAAAATAAAGAATACTTGTCTTCAAGCCGCTAAAGCTAAAATCCAAACCCTTTACTTTTGGCTTGGGAAATGGGAATCTTTCAGGGTTGCCAAGTTGCGCATATTTATCTACCAATGGCCCTCCAGGGTAAGGCAGTCCCAATAATTTAGCACTTTTGTCAAAAGCCTCGCCCACAGCATCGTCAAGGGTTTCGCCTAAAATTTCCATTTCAAAAAAGTTGCGTACCTGAACAATTTGGGTGTGGCCACCGCTTATGGTCATGGCCAAAAAAGGAAACGTGGGTAATTTTGTGTTTTCCCCCTGTATAAAATGGGCCAAAATATGGGCCTGCATGTGGTTTACTTCTATTAACGGGATACCTAGGCCAAGAGCCAAGGACTTTGCAAATGAAATCCCTACCAATAAAGATCCCATAAGTCCGGGTCCGCGTGTAAAAGCTATGGCTGATAATTGTTTTTTGTCGATATTTGCTTTCGTCAAGGCTTGGTGAACCACCGGAACAATATTCTGTTGGTGAGCCCTTGAGGCAAGTTCGGGCACTACCCCGCCAAATTCCTCATGAATTTTTTGGGTTGCGACAATATTGCTCAGTACCTTATCATTGCACAATAC
>JBATIN010000443.1:0-2491 GCA_049667765.1 Flavobacteriaceae bacterium | reverse complement strand
ACCAGATTCGAACAAATGAAAGAGAATAAAAGACCACTCGTTAGCCACAGGCAAAAACCACAATGACCTAAATTGGAAAAAATTTACGAATATTTTAAAGAAAATTTTGATATTTCACATAGTGATTGGTCAATTTTTTCGTCTAAGCTCATAAAACAAGAGTTCCTTAAAAAAGAAAAGATCCTCAAGGTTGGAGAAACCGAGAAGTACCTTTCGTTTATCGAGGATGGTATTGTGCGATTATATATTCCCAAGGAAGAAAACGACCTTACTTTCGGATTTGTATTTAAGGGTTCATTTGTCAGTGCTTACGATTCGTTCCTCACCCAAACAGCTTCAAAATATGCCATAGAGCCAGTTACCCATGCAGTTCTTTGGAGACTGTCTTACAATGACTTACAAACCGTCTATAAAAGATCGGGAATCGGAAACTTAATTGGCAGAAAAGCAAGTGAGGAACTTTTTCTAATAAAATCGCAAAGAGAACTTTCCCTGCTGAACGAATCTGCGGAAAGTCGGTATCTAAATTTATTTTCCGATAGACCGGAACTCATCCGGCAAATTCCACTAAAGTATATCGCCTCTTATATAGGTGTTACGCCGCAAGCCTTAAGCCGGATAAGGAGACGTATTTCTTAACTTGGGTTCATTGTTTTTTTAGATCAAATCGCGGAAATTTGATTAAAAAATAACACATGAAACCCCTCTTTGTTTTGCTAATTGCTTTTGTTCTCTCCGCCTTGTTAATAAAATGGTCAACAAAACAGGTAGATTATCAATTAGCGGCCAGAATCGCCATGGCCTGTATGCTTGTTTTTACCGCAGTCGGGCATTTTGTTTTCACAAAGGGTATGACCGCCATGATCCCTAATTTTTTACCGTTCAAGAGCCAGATTGCTTTCCTGACCGGTATTTTCGAAATAGTATTTGCACTAGGTTTGTTATTGCCCAATTACAGATATATGACCGGATGGCTAATAATCGCCTTTTTCGTCCTCATATTGCCCGCTAATATTAAGGCCGCCATTGAATATATTGACTATCAAACCGGAGACCTGAATGGCCCTGGACTTTCTTATCTCTGGTTAAGGATTCCCATGCAGTTTTTTTTCATAATTTGGGTATATATGTCAACCCTTAAACCTTCTTTATGAGCCGTTTAAGACTCTCACCTTTTAGCCGGAAAGAGTTCAACCTTTTCAATAGCTGGATCGACAGCTATGAATTATTGGTTACAATTGCAGGAACATATTTTAAGTTCCCATTGACAAACGACCAGCTTGAATTCTATATGAACGACCCCCAAAGCCACTCATTTAATGTCATTGATAATAAAGAAAATAAGATTATTGGGCATGCCGAAATAATTCAAACGGAATCTAAGAAGTGTAAACTGGATAAAATCATTATCGGCGACAAGAATCAACGTGGAAAGGGAACAGGAAAAGATCTTATGAATGTATTATCGGACTATGCTTTCAATACTCTTTATGTAGAAGAAATCGAGCTTTACGTATACGATTGGAATATTTCTGGTATCAAATGCTATGAAAAAGTAGGATTTGAAATTCATGAAAACAATAAAATACTAACAGAATTTGACAGTAAATGTTGGACGGCATTTCAGATGATTATTTCGAAAGAGGCTTGGAAAATTTGAGTCGCCCGATAGTAGAGAAAAAATAGTTTAATACTAAAAAGATGAATTGTTTAAATTTAAGGTCCATATTGTGCTAGTTAAACGAAATGGAATTTCCCTAAAAGCACTAAACATACGATGACAAAAATCGACCCGATCATAGCCGTAAAAGATGTCGAGGCCAGCTCCAAATGGTACCAATCGATATTTGGGTGTAGAAGTATGCACGGAGGCAATGAATTTGACATACTGGTTTCTGAAAATGATGAAGTTTTACTCTGTCTTCACAAATGGGGAACAGACGAGCACCCCACGATGAGGGACTCATCGATTACGCCTGGCAATGGACTCATCCTTTATTTCCGGACTGATAAGATGGACGATATTCGGCAAAAGGTCGAAAAAATGAGGGGGATTGTCGAAGAAGATGTCCATTTAAATCAAAATTCAAGAAAAAAGGAATTTTCACTTAGAGATCCGGATGGTTACTATTTAACAATAACCGAATTTCATGAGTATGAAGGTTAAAGATAAAAACCGGCCCTTAAATTGACTAAATCTAACGGTCAGGGCAAAATTGAAAATTAGGGTGTAGGAACACCTAGAATTTTGCTGTACACCTATTGGTTTTCCGAATTTTTTTCGACCCCTAACATAATCTGTCACCATACCATATTACTTTTGATACAAGAAAAGCAAAGCGGCTTTTTCAATAAACCTAAAAATAAAAACTATGGATACCTTACGACAATTACAAGACGAGCTTGGTTATGAGTTCAACGTTACAAAAAAATTCTTCAAGGCCTTTCCCGAGGGAAAAAACGATTTCAAACCGCATGAAAAGAGTATGAA
>JBATIN010000442.1:0-6335 GCA_049667765.1 Flavobacteriaceae bacterium | reverse complement strand
AATAACACATAAATAACACTCATACCTACTTGAATAACGGTGTAAAACTACGATCGGAAAATAATAATAAACATGACAAATATCATATTCTTATTTTTTCTTTTTATTGCTCAAAATACGCGATTTTTTCCTTATTAAAAATTAAAACTTTCAGGTCATTTTACCGCCCAACAGTTCAATTTTTTGCCCCTTTACACTTATAATCGAAACGCGAATTGTGTCCGAATTTTTTGCCACCTCTACGTTTTCGAACGGATCTCTATTTTTCTTCCCAATAAATTCGTCATTACCGTGGTAAATGCCACAATACTTATGGAGCTCAATGGCATTAAAATTGCTGCGATAACTGGCTGCAATTGCCCGGTAACGGCAAAATAGAGTCCAATAATATTATAAAAAAGCGATAGAACAAAACTTAATTTAATGATTTTTATGGCCTTTCTGCTGGCCAAAATATACTGGTATAATTGTTGAAATTTACTTGCATCTAGTATTCCATCACAAGCCGGACTAAACACGTTTATGTTCTCCGAGATGGCGATACCCACTTCTGCCTGTGCCAAGGCACCGGCATCGTTTAAACCATCGCCTACCATAAGAACCTTTCTGTTTTGCTTTTGAATCGATTTAATTATCTCGAGCTTATCTTTTGGTTTTTGATTAAAAAATAGCGGGATCAATTTTGGCAGCATTTTTTCAAGTCTTGCTTTTTCACCTTCATTATCACCTGAAACAATGGCGAGTTTTAATGATTTTGACATCGCTTCAAAAACTTCGGTAACGCCCTCTCTGTATTGGTTGTGAAACACATAGCGTCCTTTGTAGCTATTATTGGTGCTCACGTGCACCGTGGTGTTTAATACGTCGTCAACGGAAGCAGTTCCTACAAAATCTGCAGAACCTATTTTTATTTGTTTGGTATCCAGGGTGCCCTCAATGCCTTTACCTAAATGCTCTTCATATTCATCTAAGGTTACAATACTATGCTCGGCAAGTATGTCATAAAGCGCACGGCTTAAGGGGTGGTTGGACGCACGAAGCGTATTTTTCATTAGAGATTCTTCATCTTGGGTCAAGGCCATGCCCTCATAGGTAGCAGTGCTTTTTTTTGCGGAGGTCAAGGTTCCGGTCTTATCAAAAATAGCGGTATCTACCTGGGCCAATTGCTCTATGGTGCGTGTATCTTTTAAATAGAATTTTTTTCGCCCAAAGATCCGCAGCATATTTCCAAGGGTAAACGGCGCGGCCAAGGCAATAGCACAGGGACAGGCAATAATGAGAACGGCGGTAAAAACGTTCATGGCCTTGCTGGGGTCATAGATTAACCAAAATGAGGCAGACAATATCGCAATGGTCAATACGGCTATAGTAAAGCGTTTGCTAATACGATCGGTCAGGGTCTGAAAACTACTGTTTTTGTCCGTTTGAAAAACCGAGTTGCTCCAAAGTTGGGTCAAATAGGATTGGGAAACGGATTTTACAGCTTCCATTTCAATGGCCCCGTTCAGTTGTTTTCCTCCTGCAAATAATTTATCTCCTGATTTTTTTTGCACCGGTTCAGATTCGCCGGAGACAAAGCTATAGTCAATACGACCACTGTCACTTATTAAGATGCCGTCTGCCGGAATCAATTCTTCGTTTCGGATCAAAAGGCGATCCCCTCTTTTAATATCGTGAATTTGTGTGGTTTCTTCTTTTCCTTCGGAAGTAATACGGGTAATCGCAATCGGGAAATATGATTTATAGTCGCGTTCAAAAGAGAGAAACGAGTAGGTTTTTTGCTGAAAGAATTTACCTAGAAGCAGAAAAAATACGAGTCCCGTGAGCGAATCGAAAAATCCTGGACCCCAGTCGAAAATTATTTCCAAAGTACTTCGAACAAAAAGTACTAGAATACCCAAGGCGATAGGCACATCTATATTGAGCATTTTAGAACGAAGGCCCTTATATGCCGAGATGAAATAGGAGCGTCCGGAATAAATTACTACGGGCAAAGAAAAGGCAAACATCAACCAGCGAAAAAGTGATTGATATTGGTTCAACCAAAACTCCCCGCCCGATGCTCGGCTCGAGGCCAGGTCAAAATACTCGGGAAACGATAGGAACATCACATTGCCAAAAGCAAAGCCCGCAACCCCTAGTTGGTAAATGAGCGTATGGTCTGCTCTTTTCTTTTTGTTGTCGTAATCATCTAAAGAAATATAGGGTTCGTAACCGATGCGCGATAATAAAATCACCAGTTCTTTAAGTGAGATGAGTTTGTTGTTATAGTTGATGCGAACAGTTTTTTTTGGAAAATCGACCTGAGATCCGCTAATAGCAGCGTTCAATTTGTTCAGATTTTCCAAAATCCAAATACAAGAGCTGCAGTGAATGTGTGGTATATAAAGATTCACGATTTGAAGCCCGCCATCATTGAACTCAGTTAGTCTTTCGATGATATTGGCTGAATCGAGATAATCGTATTTCCCATCTACTGCCTTTGGCGTGGCCCCAGCAGCCGATTGCAAGTCGTAATAGTAGGATAGGTCATTGTTCGAAAAAATCTCGTATACGGTTTTACAGCCATTACAACAGAAAATTTTTTCATCGTAATCAATAATCGTGCTGCCACAATCATCACCACAATGATAACAGTTGACCTTGTCCATCTCATTTTTACTCATACCTTTGACAAAGGTGCAATCTACGCAAGTTTTAAAACATGACATTTGTCATGTTTGGTCATAAAGCTAACTTGTAATTTTGTTGGGTTAAGCAAATTAACGGGAAATGAAAGAAGGTATAGAAACACGATGTGAGAGCTGTATAGTTAGGCAATTCAATTCTTTACGCGCTATGAGTAAGGAGGAGCTGAAGAAGGTTTCCGATTCGAAAATCAGTAGAACTGTAAAAAAAGGGGAATCCATTTTTGAGGAAGGCGACAAACTAGCCGGCATTTATTGTGTTAGAAACGGCGTATCGAAACTCTCCAAATTGAGTGCCAATGGTAAGGATCAGATTGTAAAGCTGGCTACTAAAGGAGAAGTAATAGGACAGCGCTCTATAATTGCTGAAGAACATGCTAATTTAAGCGCTACTGCTGTCAGCGATATGGAAGTCTGTTTTGTTCCCAAAGATAGTATTGTTCATACCTTGAATACCAACCCTAATTTTGCGGTTGAAGTTTTGCGCCATATGGCCCATGACCTGAAAGAAGCCGATGATGTCATCGTAAATATGAGTCAAAAAACGGTCAAGCAACGTGTGGCGGAGGCGTTTCTTTATTTAAGAAATAATTTTGGGGAAGACAAAGATGGATTTCTCACCCTTACCCTTTCACGGGAAGATATTGCAAATGTAGTAGGTACGGCCACTGAATCTTGTATCCGAATTATATCGGAATTTAAAAAGAAAAAATATATAAAGACTTCAGGAAAGAGAATAGGCATTGCCAATGAAAAAGGACTTCAAGATTTGATAGAAGGCTTTTAAGCGCCAAACATCTAACCGCTTATATTCCAAAGGAGGTTACTTCAATATTGAATGATATCATGCTTTCTTTTTAGAAAGCATTTTTTTTGTTTGAGCAAGAGTCCCATTTTTACGGGCCTAGGGGCCTTAAAAACTTTTTAAAAAGCTGATATATGTCATAGTTTGCGTTTGACCTTCAATCTACTTTTACATCAAAGTTTCAATTTAAAGTAGCATGAAGAATATATTAATACCTACAGATTTTTCAGAAAATGCGTGGAATGCGACGAAGTATGCCATTGCATTGTATGCGGATGAAGAATGTGTTTTTCACTTGCTCAATACGTATACACCGAGCATTGCACATAGCCGATTTATGGCTTCAACCGCAAGCGGAGGCGCCGAAGATGGGACCAGAAGTAATTCTCTAAAGGGACTCGAAAGTGTATTAGCACGAATTCAAGAAAGTAATGACAACCCGAAGCATAGCTTTAAGACCATTTCATCCTTCAGCCTTTTGGTTGAAGAGGTAAAGGAGTTGGTTGAAAAAGAAAACATAGATCTAGTTGTTATAGGTACTAAAGGTGCATCGGGCCTTGAAGAGGTATTTATGGGAAGCAATACGGTTCGTATTATTAAATCGATCAAGGATTGTCCGGTTCTGGCTATTCCGCAACATTTTGAGTTTGAAACCCCTTCTGAAATTGCCTTTGCAACAGATTTTAACAGGTTTTACACGATTTCAGAATTACAACCTCTAGTTGATATGGCAAGTACTTTTAACGCTGTGGTTCGTATTGTTCATGTGCAATATGAAATTAAAGCCTTGACAGAACTACAGCAATTTAATCTAAGTATGCTCCGCAAGTACTTGGGGAAGGTTGAACATTATGTACATACGGTTTCTGAATTGAATTCCGTTTCGAAAACGCTGGAAGCATTCACGGATGAACTAGAGATTCATTTATTGGCTATGCTCAATTATCGACATAGCTATATGGAAAGAATGACCCGAGAACCTGTTGTTAAGCGCGTTGCTTTTCATACACAGATTCCGCTGTTGGTTATTCCTGAATTGGGCATGGGAAGTCAATCAAAAGGAAAAAAGGAACTTTCTTTCTCAAATTAGAGCATACGATTAACTATAGGGTAGTCTTCATAGAAATCATCGAAGGTTTTGGTGGTAGTATAGTTGTCTTTCAATACTTTGAACACCATAAAAACGACCAAAAATTGTCCTAAAACGGTAACGTAGAACACCCAGTTAAATGGAAACCCCATGGTCGCCATGATTGTAACAGTAATCAAAACCAGCGTGGTAATGGCCACCCAGAACATTGCTGAAAATTTCATAGGCTTTCTTTTTACCTTAAAATTATTTAAATTTCATGGAACAAAAAAATAGCTAGTGTTAATTCTAATTGCTTTGTCAAGCATTAGGGGTAGTGATTATTTCGAAAAGCTTTCTTATCTTTACACCGTTGTGTTGTGACCCAAAATCTATAAATTAGGTTTGGGCCAATGAAAGGCTTTCCTTAAAGGGAGGCTTTTTTTATTCTACCAATTCTGGTTTGGAGTGGCGGGTTGACGGCTTAGAACTATGTGTAAAGTTTTCTATTTCAGAAGAATCTAGAATAGTTTCAATAATTCGGGTCCTGGATCTTTCTCTTTCTTCTTTTTTTTGAACTTGAATTAGCTCCCATTCTTCGCGGGCCTTTTGTGCTTTTATCGCCTTGCTGAGGTCGTGTGAATTGTTCATTTATTGGTGTTGATAGTTAATGATGGTGTATGATAAAATTATAGAGGTTTTGTTGTATCGAAAACTTTAATCGATAATGTACCATATCGTACGATGAATTACTTATTGAGATAGCCAAAACTACTTTGATAGGCATTAAAACTTGAAACTAAAAATGTCGTAAATTTAGGGTAATCAAAAATGTTTACATCGCTATGCCTATTTATCATAAATTAGGGATCATTCCCCATAAAAGACATACCCAGTTTAAAAAACAAGATGGTACTTTGCATTACGAGCAATTATTCGGCACTATTGGCTTTGATGGGATGTCGTCGTTAATGTACCATTTGCATAGGCCTACCCAAGTAAAGAAGGTGGGTAAAACCTTGGATATTTCGCCAAGGGCGGCGGAAGAATTCAATATTAAATCTCGGTTGTTAAAAGGATTTAATATTCGTACCGAAGACGATTTTCTCGATAGCAGGAAAATAGTACTTTTTAATACCGATGTACATGTGGGATTGGCAGCACCAAAAAAATCAATGACCGACTATTTTTATAAGAATACCGATGCCGATGAGCTTCTTTTTGTGCACAAAGGCACTGGTACCTTAAAAACCATGTTAGGTGAAATCCCATTCGAATACGGTGACTATTTATTGATTCCCCGGGGTATTATTTATCAAATTGATTTTGATACCGAGGATAATCGTTTATTGATTACCGAGAGCTATCATCCTATCTATACCCCAAAGCGATATCGCAATTGGTTCGGGCAACATTTAGAACATTCGCCTTTTTGTGAACGCGATTTTAAACTGCCGCAAAACTTGCAAACCCACGATGAAAAAGGCGATTTCTTTATTAAAGTAAAAAAACAGGGCCAACTGCATCATATGACCTATGCCACACATCCTTTTGATATTGTGGGGTGGGACGGTTACAATTATCCATACGGATTTTCTATTCATAATTTTGAGCCAATCACGGGCCGTATACATCAACCGCCACCGGTGCATCAGACCTTTGAGACCAGTGCCTTTGTAGTCTGTTCCTTCGTGCCTAGATTGTACGATTACCATCCACAGGCGATCCCTGCACCATATAACCACTCCAATATCGATTCCGATGAGGTTTTGTA
>JBATIN010000441.1:0-12111 GCA_049667765.1 Flavobacteriaceae bacterium | reverse complement strand
ATTATACGGTATTTACCTGAAGGCTGAAACCGGAAATATAGTTGGAATTCTAGGTAGAAACGGGTGTGGCAAAACGAGTCTTCTTCGTATTCTTTTTGGTGATTTGATTCCTAAATACGCAACTATCAGAATCGATGGGGTACATCAAAATACACTTCTTTACCGTTCTGGAAAAGCATCTTATTTACCCCAGCACCAACTGATTCCCAAAAATTTGACCTTAAAAAGGGTGTTTGAGCTATTTCAGACCGACTGGAATTTGTTCGTACAAAACTTCGATTCATTTAAAAAATATTTCAAATCTCAGGTACACCAACTTTCAATCGGGGAACAGCGGGTTTTAGAAACCTATCTAATTATATCGTCGAACAAAAAAATTATTCTTCTTGATGAACCATTTACATTCATTGCGCCAATATTTATTGAAAAGTTCAAAACGATGCTAATGCATAAAAAACAACAGTGCGCCATTATTATAACGGATCATTTACATAGGGATATTCTGGAGGTTAGTGACTCGCTCTATTTGCTTAAAAATGGTATTACCAAACAAATTAGTGATAGATCAGATCTAGTGAACGAAGGCTATCTCACTCAACCCTTAAAGGAATAGATAATCATAACATGAATTAATCAAACAAAATACCGTGACTCTTGTACATTTTGTTTTGACTATCGACCAAGATTACCTCGGTTAGCGGAAGCTGATTCACAAGAGCTAGACCTGCTTCTTTGCCTAGTACGAAAATTGCCGTGGCCAAAGCGTCACATAGTTCGGCACTTTTTGCAAAAACATGTACGGTACTTACCCCCTTTGATGGGTAACCCGTTCTTGGGTCGATAATATGTGAAAACTTTTCGCCCTTAAATTCTACAAATTGATCTAGATTCCCCGAAGTTGCCACGGAAGACTCTAATATAGGCATCCATGTAAAGATTTTACCTTTGTTCAAAGGGTTTGCAATACCAAGTAACCACTTTTCGCCGCTTACCTTGGTACCCCAGGTAGTTAGATCCCCTGATGCATTTATGACTCCACCTACCACTTGTCTTGAAACCAAAAGTTCTTTGGCCTTATCTACCGCATATCCAATACCGATCGCTTCGAAAGAAATCTTCATTCCTTTCAATTTTAAAAAAACCGTAAGGGCTTCTTCGTCAAGAATAATGTTACCATAACCGACCTTCAATATCGATTTTTTAATATCGGCAGCAGAAGGTTTGTACTGCATGGTACCATCAAATTTCCATACTTGATCTAATGACGCAAATGAGATATCAAAAGCACCATCCGTAAGCTCCGAGATTTTAATGGACCGTTCAATGAGTTTAAATACTTCATAACTGACCTTAACCGGTTTTATACCAGCATTAGCGTTGATCAATGAAGTTTCTGAATCAGGCTGCCATGAAGATATCTTTTTCTCGATTCTGCTGATTTCTGCAATGGCCTCCTCTATATTGATATAGCCAAGTTCTTCGTTCGGGGCAACCACGGTAATATCGAAAGGTGCCCCCATGAGCTTTACCGTTCTTTTAACGGTAACATATTTACGCTCTTGCGCCATACCACTAAAGACCAAAAAACAAAAAAGCAGGGGAACAAGTACCTTCACTTCATAAAAAATTTAAAGATGAAGGCTCAAAATGACCATAGCAAATTGCCTTTTTCTGAAAAAACATAGAAACGCAAGTATCTTTATGCTTTTTCGATGTAGTATTAAAATGAAATGGTTTAAGCATAAAAAGCAGTTTCATATAAGTTGTCATTATTATGGGGCAGGCCAAACTTGAGACAAATTACTCAAAAACACGAAGCATGTCTTCGATCAACTCGGTCTTGTAAACTTTAAGCATTTTAGGTGTTTTTCCGTCAATTTGATTTAAAGGGGTACCGTTTTGTTCAAATTTAGACTCATGGGTATCACAATAAAAAATACCCCCTTCATTACTCACAAAACGTACGGTATCGTACCCTTCATGACTGCAAACCTGGCTGGCTGCAATAAAGTCTCCTTCAAGGTTTCTTACCACAACGACTAGATTTTTTAAAATAAACCCTCCATTAATGGCCAATTTGGCCGCTTCGGGGGCGTTTAGATCAATGGTGAAATCAATATTGGTCGGTACTTCGATAGAGCCACCTTCGGCATCATCTTTTGAGCACCCTTGTAAACAAGGGAAGGTAAGGGCAAAAGCTGCACCTGCACCCAAAGTGCGTAGAAAATCTTTTCTTTCCATAACAAGCCTGTTTATTAAAGAAAACGCAGTAATCCGGCTTATCGTATACCCTAGTAAATAAAGGTACCTTGCTCGCTTTTTATGGTGAGTTTTTTAACATCACTTTCCTCTACCCTACCAATAATTTGGGCATCTACCCCAAACTCTTGTGAAATTGAGATCAAATCAGATACGATAGAAGAATCCACATACATTTCTAACCTATGGCCGCAATTGAAAACTTGGTACATTTCTTTCCAATCGTTATTGGACTGTTGCTGTATAAACCGAAACAATGGAGGAATAGGAAAAAGATTGTCTTTTATGATATGAAGGGCGTCTATAAAATGAAGGATCTTAGTCTGGGCCCCGCCGCTACAATGTACCATGCCATGAATTTCTTCGGGGCTGAATTTTTCTAAAACTCTCTTGACGATGGGTGCATAGGTGCGTGTCGGTGAAAGCACTAATTTACCCGCATCTAGAGGGGTGCCTTCAACTTTGTCCGTTAATTTTACGCTGCCTGAATACACCAAATGATCTGGAACCGCAGCGTCATAACTTTCTGGATATTTTTTGGCCAAATACTTTGAAAACACATCGTGCCGGGCCGAGGTCAAGCCGTTACTACCCATGCCACCATTGTATTCATTTTCATAGCTTGCCTGACCAAAAGAGGCAAACCCTACAATTACATCGCCTGCTTTAATATTGGCATTATCGACAACCTTGCTCCTTTTTAGACGGGCCGTTACAGTAGAATCTACTATAATCGTCCTGACCAAATCGCCTACATCCGCGGTTTCACCGCCAGTGGAATGAATGGTAATTCCGTGAGATGCCAAGGCTTCAATCAGCTCTTCGGTTCCATTAATGATTGCCGAAATAACTTCTCCCGGTATCAGGTTTTTATTCCGCCCAATGGTTGAAGACAACATAATATTATCCGTTGCGCCCACACAAATAAGATCGTCGATATTCATGATCAACGCGTCTTGGGCAATACCTTTCCATACCGAAACATCACCGGTTTCCTTCCAGTACATATAGGCCAACGAAGATTTAGTGCCAGCGCCATCGGCATGCATGACCAAACAATAGTCCTTGTCCTGGGTCAAATAATCGGGCACTATTTTACAGAACGCCTTTGGAAATAGGCCCTTGTCTATATTCTTTATTGCATTGTGCACGTCTTCTTTGGAGGCGGAAACACCTCTTTGACTATATCTTTCACTATGGGATGAACTCATCAAACTTTATTTGTGACAAAAATAGCGGAATATTGGAATTGGGCTATGCGATGTTGATAATACTTGACAAACAAAATTAGGCCACGACGATAAATAACGATCGAATTTCGAATACGGGGCATACCACTAATCCCGTTCCGTTGATTCTTATCGACCAACCTGTCCTTTAAATGCATGTTGGGGTATTGAGTGATATCGCCCCAACCATTCTAACACTTTTCGGGCTATCTCAGCCACCCAATATGACATGGCATTCCCTCCATTTACCAGGCCAAAAGAATTATATACATTTTAACGAGAAATATGATCCATACATCGGGTTATACTCGTAAATAATAATATCCCCCTTATATTATAAGACTGTTTTGAAGTAAAACTTGTCCTTAATATTTGGGATTACAGATTGTTTTCCTGCCAACTGGTAGGTGTGGGGCACGAGGCGCTTTTGCGTCAGAAGAGGGTTACGACAATTGACTTATTTCATAGCAGTCTTTTAAAGAATTCCCCCTTCTACACTATATAAGATATAAGTCTGATATGCGTTATAGGGAGTCGTGTTTGAAGCCAGGAATGGGGTATCTAATTATCCTATTATTTTGTTTTTCATTTTTTACATATTCCCAAGAATTGACTGGTGATTGGACAGGTAGCGGCTCAAATCGAACCACTTCAGCTTGTAGCACCAATATTTCGACCGATGTTACCAATGAGCAAAATTTCGGCTATGTTACTTTTACCGAAAATTCGATAGGCTGCAATATGCCCAATACTTTCTCATCAGCAGCGGTAGTGGGGCAAGAATCGCTGGTTCCTTTTTTAGGTTATGGAACTTCTGGGGGCACAGCGGTTTTGACCTTCACTTTCAGTCAGCCAGTTACCAATCCTATATTACATATCGATCGTTTAGGGGGAGTACATGAAACGAATTCCACCTCGGCCTTGTTGACGATGATAACTTCTGGTATTATACTCCAGCGTTTATCAGGCAATGGCCCACATTTCGAAGTGAACGGCAATCAAATTACCCGTACCCCCGACCAGACAATTTCAGGTGCCAATGGAGAATGCGGCACCCCTACAGATGGAGTTGCTGCTGGTTCTGTTCAACTTCAAGGAACGTTCAGTAGTGTTTCCTTTAGTTTTGAGGCCAATGGTTTTGGCGGTAATGCCGACGCGATAGAAATTGTTTGGGAGTTGAACTGTCCCCCACCCCCTTCTCTTGATTTTGACAATGATGGCATTCCTGACGTCGACGATCTTGACGATGACAATGACGGTATTCTTGATACCGTAGAGCAAAACGGTATACCGACTTTGGACACGGATAGTGACGGGCTAATCGATGCCTTCGACCTTGACAGTGATGGCGATGGCTGCAACGATGTCATCGAGGCTGGTTTTGAAGATAGCGATGCCAACGGCACCTTAGGCAGCGCGCCTGACGATGTAGATGCTAACGGACTCATCATTAATGCCAATAACGGATATACCACGCCTAACGATTTAGATACCAACTCCATCTTTGACTTTCAGGAACGTTCAAGTTCGGCCATACTACAAAATCCCTTTGATGAGATGGTTTGTGTGGGTTCACCTGCACAATTTCAAGTACTGGTCGAAAATTCAACGTCCATGACATGGGAACTTAGTACCGATAACGGCATCACGTGGAACGATGTTCCGAATACTTCAAACTATAGTGGTGTCAATTCTGAAACACTTGTAGTCACCTACACCGAGTTTGGTGATACTGGTACTTTATTCAGAATACGAGTCGCAGTTTTAGGATCGGTCTGCAATCCCCAGCTTTATTCCGAATCCTCCGAATTAACGGTCATGCAAACTGCAAATGCTGGGCAAGATGCTATTTTGGAATTGTGTTCGGATGACAGCCCAATTGATCTGTTTGAAGTTTTGGGGGATGGAACCGATTTGCAAGGTACTTGGAGCCCCCCATTAAGTAGTGGCACCCATATTTTTGACCCTACGTTAGATTCGGCAGGCAGTTACACTTATACGGTGGGTACGGGAAGTTGCCAAGCCAATGCTACCGTTCAAATTACCATAGGAAACGTACCTGAAATTTCTGCAGTGGACATCTTCGATATTGACAATATGATTCAAGTGGTAGTTTCCGTTGTTGAGCCCAATGAAATTGAATATTCTCTTGACGGTGTTACCTTTCAAAATGAAAATACGTTCGAAGACCTACAGGCTGGAGAATACATAATTTATGTTCGGTCGCTGAACGGATGCGGAACAGCCACAGAATCCTTGGAAATTATTGGCATATTCGATTATCCAAAGTTTTTCACGCCCAATCAGGACGGAATCAACGATACTTGGCAGATAGAACAGCAGCGTTTACCCGACACCAAGACCTATATCTACGATCGGTATGGAAAACTACTAAAAATACTGGTCGGGGAAAATGAACGATGGGACGGCACCTATCGTAACAAAAAAATGCCATCTACCGATTATTGGTTCAAGGCCGTTTCGAACCAAGAGATTATTTTCAAAGGGCACTTTACCCTTAAAAGATGACTTGGCAACTACTAAAAATAACCGGTTTATAAAGAAATGTACAGCAAGTTCGGCTTCGGGAATGTTCTTGAGAATCCGATAAACTTTATTTACAAATTATCCGATTTCGCTTTGCTGAGTGCAAATTTCCTCGCCCTAAGCGCTGCTAATACCTTGAAACTTATTTCTACTTTTGATTAAAGCGTATTACCTAACGTATTCGCTATATGCCTTCTTGAAGAGGCTTTTGTCTATATTTTAAACGGCATGGTGCACAACTTCTTTCGTAGCGGAAACATCCCTTTCATTATATCTTTCAGTTATCGATGTGCTCATAAAAAAAGTTTGGCTTAAAAATAGGAGTATACGAGGTTCAGAAGAATTAGAAATTATCTTCAAACGAAAAACCCGTTCATTATTGAGCGGGTTTCTCTTGATTAGTTGGTTGTAAACTATTAATTATTCCCAATTGGGCATAAAAGCATCAACGAATAAAAGTTCGATTTGAGCTTCACCAGTTGTCTGGTCATCTGGTAAAGTTCTATAAACCCTTCGTTCAGAAATACCATCGTTCGAGGTACTTACAAAAATGATAGATCCATCATCAGGGGAATATTTAGGGTCAAAATTATTAGTGCCAGGTACTTTTCTCGTATCTATTTCTATTGTTGTTAGTGCTGATAAATCGTATTCATAAATACGCGAATCCAACTGTCGATATTCGGCATTTTCAATGCCTGTACTATCTCTGGTATACAATACCCTATTTCCATCGATAGAGAAATCAAGGCCACCAAGGGCCCCAGCCTGATTCTCGATTACCACTTGTTCGGTCCCAGTCTCAAGATCGGCAACTATGACCCTAGCACCATAACCACTAGAATTATTCATTTTAAGGGCAACAAGGTCGTTCGTGGGATTCACGGCCACCTCGGAAATCAAGACCGTATCGGCAGCCTGATAGACCAGTTGATTACCAGATCCGTCGGAATTAATCGAATACAGTTTGTTGAAGTTCGGATAAAACAATTTTGCGCCATTCGCGTGCCATGTGAATTCTAAATCAGATTGTCTAAAGCCCGCTACAGGAATAGTGCGTGTTACTTGGGTGAGTTCAGTACCGTCAATATTCATGGTAAATATCTGGGTCTCACCGCCAATCGATCTTAAGAAGGCAATTTTACCAACCGTATTATTTTTCATTGGGCGATAGCTATTTTTATCGTTACCTGTTAATTGAAGTTCATTCACGTTCTGCCCTCCCTCTCCATTTGGATCGCTTCCTGAAAAAACGACGTTATTGCCATCTACATTTCGGGTATAAAAAAACCTGTTAGATGCTCCATCTCTCGTCGCAAAACTGCTTAAAGCACTTTCTACCACCTTACTGATCCCATCGTTAGCGGATACCTGCCAAATGAAATTTTTCCCTATGGGTAAGTTTTCCACCAGCAGCATTGTATCTTTCAAGTCTTTATAGGTTTGAATCTCATTGGTTTCCCCATTGCGAAGTTCTAAAGTATAAAGAATTTCGTCATCATCATTAGCTGAAGAATTCCATTGCAACTCTACTTCGGTTCCTATATTCTCGGCACCATCTTCGGGAAAAATCAACAACGGCGACAAGGGCGATAAATTGCTAGATTGAACCGAATCCAATTCAAATACAACATTGCTAGTCTTATCTGCAAATACTTCGGCCCCCTCGAAGCCGGTAATGAAATCATCCAGTTCTGCCTGTACTGAATACTCCCCAGTTTCAATTTCCTCAAAGACAAAATTACCTTCGGCATCCGTAAATATGGTAGTGGATATCGGGGTAGTTGATATTTTTACATTGGGCAAGGGGAGGTTGTCCCCTTTAGTGACTACTTTACCCGTCATGGTGCCAAAGGCATTCTCATCAATAGGGTCTTCGGAACAGGCTCCGACAAACAGTAAGAGCCCTATTATCAAATATGGAATGGTCTTATTTTTCATTTTGTGTCGTTTAACTCTTCGTTCGTTTTGTTTTTACCGAGCTTGTATTTAACACCCGCTCCAAAGGTGTAATAGAAGTCATCCCTTTTACCATGTACAACATCATCAAGTTTATCACTAAAGGTAAAATTGCTTTCACCGAATACCCTGAAATCGATTCGATCCGAAATCCTGATATTCAGTCCGCCACCGAGCTGTGCTTTCGGGGTCGAAACCTTTTTCGTTTGCTCACCATCCGGGGAATGAATTTCAAAAATGTATCCTGCACCCCCATACACAAAGGGCCCGAATTTATCGTAAGGTAGAATGTTGAGTTCCAAATTTAACTCAGGACTTAAATACTCTTCAAAAAATGATTTCCCCCCTGTCAAGTAAACATAATCAAAATCAAAGTTCAGGCTCAATTTTGGAGATAACCATTTTGAATAGCCTATATAGCCCCCAAAACCAAAGTCTTGGTTGGGCAAATCACCATTTAAAAGTGGAGTGGTCGCTCCTATAATCAAGGCATCTTTTTTATCTGGCTCGATTATTTTTCGGTCATATAGTAATCGTGTTTCCTCGAATTCTTTTTGTGCCTTGTGCGCATCCATAAGCTGCTTATTCTTCAAACCACCCTCTTTCGTGGTCCATAGGCCTTTTGCAACGCCCTCTACGATTAAAGCCTCCACGGCTGATTCAATGGCATTTTTCATGGCTAACTGCACCGGTTCGTTTTTGGTAAAACCAGTTTCAGCCTCCAATAAGCGTTGAAAAGCGACATACCTAAATAAACTGGCATCGATAGATTGTGACAAAATTGTCTTCGACACATAGACTGTCTTCAAAATTTCTCCATTGCTTGTTGATACGGCACGTAGATAAATCGTAATACGATCTTGTCGATATTTAGTGGATGCCCCGGCACCGAAATAACGAGCACCAGCGCCTCCGGTGATTATGTTGGTATCATAAGAAACGACACCACCTTCTAAAAGTATGCCCGCGTAGAGCAGTGGTGGTAGAAATGGCTGCGATGAGTTTGAGTTTTTTTGATACTCTTCACGTGTAGACCGAATAATATTTCGTTCGTTTAACAAATTGTTCAGATTTTCGCGCTCTATCGGAGTAAACCATTTTGAATCTTCTAAAGCTTGTACCAACATCGTGGTCGCCCCTTGCGAAACAGCCGTACTGAACGAACTACCCGCTTCCAAAGTCTTATATTGGCCGGTCTGATCCTTAAAATTATAGACCCCAACGACCACTTTTTCATAGGGTACGGGCAATTCTCGTAATACTTGAGTTTTAGCTGTCAATTCACCGATTCGTGCATCTTGAGGTTCATAGGGCTGATTGAAATAAGCCCCACAACCCGATAGTAGAAAGGCAAATATGGGCAGCAGTTTGACTGCTATTTTTTTGTACATGTGGTATAAATATTAATTGGGAACGATAATTTGGGTCTGTTCACCGGTATTTGTATCTAAAATATTTATGACAAGGCCCTCTGGTGTCTCGAATATCTCTAAAGATAAATCACCAATGGTAAAAGTACCTTCTTGCAGTCCGTCACCCAGTTGTGTATCAAACACCGACCTTGATAGACTACCCAACACCTGACGATTCAAATCATCCTGAAATTTCTCCAATTCGGTCTGCTCTTCTCTTTCTCCTGCGCCAGACGGGTCTTCAAAACCGTTTTGGGCCTCTGCAGAGCTCAACAACCATTGATAATTAAAGGTATCGCCCCCAAAAGCCGGGTTGACCGGTTTATAGACTATTTGCTGCCCGAAACAATAACTTGACGCGCATAACGAAAGAATGAAAACTAATTTATTCATAATCCTAATATCTGATTATTTGGTTTTTTTGATTTCTTAGTTGTTGAAAATATAGATTGACACGATAAACGGCCTGTTCGGCCATAGTTCTTAAATATTGGTTACGCGGGTTCATAATAAATTGCATTACTACTTGGTCGCCCACGACAACTTGTATTAACGTATTGTTGGCAATGGCGAGCTTTTCCTCTACTTTTACAATTTTTTCCCCATCTATATTTCTGGCCAAATAAGAAGAATAGAACAGGTCATAAAAATCACCACCTGCCTTGGTCTTTGTATTTTCAATCACCATACCCTTTAACACAAAACCATCTTCCTCACCATCATCTACATCAGCATCAACAATCGCACCTGTGCCCTGTTCTACAGAATCCTCCTCACCTTCAATTCCGTTCAATATTTTCCTATCTTTTCCAACAATTTTGTCTTCCTCATCATAGATTAACAATAGAATGATCGTTCTGTCATTCTCTATAACATTTATTGAGGTTGTTGATAAATTCTTTTTAGTTCCGGGCTCCAGAACAAAGCGACCTTCCTGACTGTTCTTGCTTTTGTTTACAGCATCACTATTCCCCTTTATTACGGACAAATCATAACGTAAACTTTTATTTATTTCCGTCTTATTGTAGGCAGATCCAACTACCTGTAATACACTATTATCAAGCACTTCTATATCGATAGAAGCTTCAACTTCTTTGTTATAGAATTGCCCCATACAGAAAAATGGTATGCATAGGATACAAGATAAAATGTGTTTAATGCTTTTCATTCTATTTATGAACCAGTTAGCTTAGTTAAAATTTCTGATTACTATAGTATTGGTATTACCTTCCATAGTTACACGCATCTTTTCACTTAATGAATTACTACCATGGATTGTCAAATTTTGACTGTTCCCATTTTGGTTGATCGTACGCTCAAGATTTAAGAGAGGAGTATTTGAGAATTCGGTTAAAAAGTGATTATCCCCCTTTTGTGTAATATCTGCAAGAAGGTTCAAGGCCGTAATTTCGGTTCGCACCGTATTAGCGCTACCATTTTGAATCAAGTTTATATGGCTAGATTCCGTTTTAGAAAAAAGACTTGCCTGATTACCTGATCCAACCTGTTCAATAAAAATACTTGTTGTATTTACGAGTTGGGTATTTGCCTGAACGGGATTCGTCAATGTTCGAAATATTTTATTTTCTGGCCCAAGCCTTTCAATTACATCTCTTGTACTTATTTCTTCCACAGCGTTTTGGGTGTAGCCCATCGTACAGACCAGACATAATAAAGTAAGAATACTAAATACTTTTCTTTTCATTAGGTTGTAGGTTGAATATTCAATGTACATTTTATAAAGACGTTCGTCTAATTTGATCGTATAAACGACCGAAAAAATCGGCCTCCGCCCAACCCTTCGAATAAACTTTCGAAAAACAAGATAAACTGAAGAAGTTGTAAGTGAAAAATAAATAAGCACAGAGGGAGTCAAGAAGTAATTCAATATCAGCCTCTGTGCTTTTTTTAGTATAAACGAACCTTTATGGCTCGCTTTATTTTTCGGTCTTATGGGATAATTGTAGTTCCTGAAACTTGAACCGCCGAAGACCAGTTGCCATTTCCGATTTGTGTTACAATATTAGAATTAAATCCTGAATCACCAGATTGGTGGCTGTAACTACCATTGTCATTTCCAAATTGGAATACATCGGCATAGTTTGAAGTAGCAAAACCAAGTTGAACGATATCACTATAGTTATTTTGTCCAGTTTGATTCACAACAGCAATATTGTCATTGCCTCTTCTTTGGGTTATGTAACTTGAGTTACCGCTGTATGCACCAGCTCCTGTACCGTTTTGATATACAAGTGCCAAGTTGTTACCTCTTCTTTGGTTAACATCACTGTAATTCCCATTACCTGTTTGCCATACATCAGATTCATTCAAGTTTCCACGACGCTGCATAACGTTGCTCATGTTGTCGTTACCAGTCTGTAAAACTACCGAGTTGTTCGTACCTCGAGCTTGATCGACCCAGCTACTGTTACGGTCTCCTATTTGATCTACATCAGAAGTATTGAAACCTCTGCCCTGAGTTACGTCACTAGAGTTGTCATCACCCAATTGGTATACATCAGAAAAGTTGTAGCCATAACCACTCTGGTCCACATCACTATCATTTCCATTACCAATTTGTGTCACATAACTGTCGTGTCCTGAACCGCTCTGCATAACATCGCTTTCATTTTCTTCACCGTCTTGGTAAACCCAACTGTAGTGAAATTCACCTTCTTGAGTGGTGTACGCTCGGTTTCCTGGAC
>JBATIN010000440.1:0-4566 GCA_049667765.1 Flavobacteriaceae bacterium | reverse complement strand
GTATCTGAAGTCGGCTGTATCCATACTACTCAAGGATATGATTTAAACTATGCCGGAATCATTTTCGGTCATGAAATAACCTATGACAAGTCAAAAAATGAAATTGTTATAATAAAAGATAATTATTTTGACAAAAATGGAAAGCAGGCAATTGAAGACCCTGAAGAACTTAAACAATATATACTAAATATTTACAAAACGATAATGCTTCGAGGGATAAAAGGTACCTACATTTATGTTTGTGACAAAAACTTAAGAGAGTATTTTAGGCGGTTTATTCCAATAATCGAAAGCGAACCAGTTATTAATTTTGTTCCTATTTCCGAAGTCGTGCCATTCGAGAATTGCATTCCATTATATGATTTAAAAGTATCAGCTGGCGATTTTGGCCATCTTCAGCAAGTTGAAGATGTCGAGTGGATTCAACTTCCAACAAACTATCGACCCTCAAAAGATTTGTTCGCTTGCCAAGTAATAGGAGAATCAATGAATAAAATTATACCCAATGGAGCATATTGTCTTTTTCGAAGATATTCCGGTGGTTCTAGAAACGGAAGAATAGTGCTAGCAGAACACACTGACGTGCAAGATTCTGATTTTGGATCATGCTATACTGTTAAAGAGTATCATAGTAAAAAAGTAGCTGATGGTGAACAATGGAAACATGATGCAATCGTTCTAAAACCACTATCAACCAATCCGGGCTATCAAGAACTTGTGCTACAAGATGAAACACAGAATTCATTTAAAATTGTTGGCGTATTTGAATGTGTGCTATAATAATTTATAGTCAAAACAAGCAACTACTCCCTTTCCCATAAAATCTACAAAACACCCCAAAATCCTATTCCCCCACAACCCAGAGTTGGCTATCTTTGCATATGGCACAACAATTATTCAGCGAATTCGATGCGGTCTCTGCCAAGGCATGGAAGCAGAAAATACAGGTCGACCTCAAAGGGGCCGACTATAACGATACCTTGGTCTGGGAGTCGCCCGAGGGCATTCATGTAAAGCCCTTTTACCATTCCGAGGATCTTCACAATGGAGGTGTACCTGCGATTCCTAGTCCTACTTCATGGCACATCGGCCAAGAAATTGTTGCCGGCCACGTCCCATCGGCCAATAAAAAAGCCCTAGATGCGCTGCAACGTGGGGCCGAAAGTTTGGTGGTTACAATTCCTTCGGCAGCCATCGATATTGAAAAAGTGTTGTCGGGCATTGATATAGCGGCCACGCCCTTATTTTTTAAGTTGCAATTTTTAGATCCCGATTATGTGCAGGGCATACAGGCCCTGGCCACAGCGGAGGGGGCTGAAAATCATTTGAATCTTAATTTGATAGGAAATCTGGCCCGAAGCGGCAATTGGTTCTATGACCTAAAAAAAGACCATGAGCTTCTGGAAAACATCGTGGCAAAAACGAAGGGTTCACCCCAAAGCTCGCTCTTGGGGGTCGATGTGGCCTTGTACCAAAATGCCGGGGCGAACATCGTACAGCAATTGGCCTATGCCCTCGCCCATGCCAACGAATACCTGAACCACGGCCTTTTAAAAACCATGCAGGGCATTACGTTTACCGTGGCCATGGGTTCCAATTATTTCTTTGAAATCGCCAAGCTCAGGGCCTTGCGGCTGCTTTGGGCCACTCTGGCTGCCGAATATGGCATTTCAGCGCCCTGCACCATCCTCGCCACCCCCTCAAAACGCAACAAGACCTTGTATGATTACAATGTAAACCTGTTGCGTACTACTTCGGAATGTATGTCCGCCATCCTAGGCGGTGCCGACACGGTGTACAATCAGCCGTATGACCGCATCTATCATAAGGACAATGAATTTGGCGAGCGCATCGCCCGCAATCAATTGCTGGTCTTAAAAAACGAAGGGCATTTTGACAAAGTGGCCAATGCCACCGAGGGGGCCTATTATATCGAGACCTTGACTTCCCAACTCGCGGAAAAAGCCTTGGCCCTGTTCAAGAACATTGAAAAAGGCGGGGGGTTTTTACGGCAGCTAAAAGAAAATATCATCCAAAATAAGATCAGGGAAAGCGCCCAAAAAGAACAGCTGGGTTTCGACCAGAAAAAAGAAATTTTAGTGGGTACCAATGCCTATGAAAATGAGGAAGACCGCATGAAGGAGACCATAGAAGTATCTCCTTTTGCAAAGACCGATAAACGCAAAACCCTGATCGAGCCCATTTTAGAAAAGCGCCTGGCCGAAAAACTCGAACAAAAACGGTTGAACGATGAGTAGAAAGAACCTTCAACAACTCACTTTAACTAATTCTGAATTCAGCATTCAGCATTCAGAATTGGAACACCTCGATTTTGTGGCGGGCCTACCCCCTTACTTGCGCGGGCCTTATGCGACCATGTATGTGCAACGCCCTTGGACCATCCGCCAATATGCGGGTTTTTCCACCGCCGAGGAGAGCAATGCCTTTTACCGACGGAATCTAGAAGCGGGCCAAAAAGGACTCTCGGTCGCCTTTGACCTTGCCACCCACCGTGGCTACGATAGCGACCATGAACGGGTGACCGGCGATGTCGGGAAGGCCGGCGTGGCCATCGATTCGGTGGAGGATATGAAGATTTTGTTCGAGGGCATTCCCTTGGCCGAGATGTCCGTTTCCATGACCATGAACGGGGCCGTGTTGCCCATCATGGCCTTTTATATTGTAGCCGCCGAGGAGCAAGGCGTGTCTCGAGAAAAGTTAGCGGGCACGATCCAAAACGACATTCTCAAAGAATTTATGGTGCGCAATACCTATATCTATCCGCCCAAACCCTCTATGCAGCTCGTTAGCGATATTTTTGAATACACCAGTAAGTTCATGCCCAAGTTCAACAGCATCAGCATCTCGGGCTATCACATGCACGAAGCGGGGGCGACCGCCGAAATTGAGCTCGCCTATACCTTGGCCGATGGCCTGGAATACATTCGCACGGGTCTCAAGGCAGGCATGAATATCGATAGTTTCGCCCCGCGCCTTTCCTTCTTTTGGGGCATCGGGATGAACCATTTTATGGAAATCGCCAAACTGAGGGCCGCACGAATGTTGTGGGCTAAATTGGTGAAGCAATTTCATCCGAAAAAAGACAAATCCTTGATGCTCCGCACCCATTGCCAGACCAGTGGTTGGAGCCTTACGGAACAAGACCCGTTCAACAACGTGGCGCGAACAACGGTCGAGGCGATGTCCGCCGTGTTCGGCGGTACCCAAAGCCTACACACCAATGCCTTGGACGAGGCCATTGCCCTGCCCACCGATTTTTCGGCAAGGATTGCACGTAATACCCAGATTTATTTACAACAGGAAACCAAGATCACCAAGACCGTTGACCCTTGGGCGGGCAGTTTTTATGTGGAAAACCTCACCCATGAATTGGCCCAAAAAGCATGGAGCCTTATCGAAGAGGTCGAAGCAATGGGCGGCATGACCATGGCAATTGAAGCCGGAATCCCCAAAATGCGGATCGAGGAAGCCGCAGCTATAAAACAGGCCCGAATCGACAGTGGCCGTGAGGTGATCGTAGGCGTCAATAAATTTCAGTTGGAGGATGAGGATGACCTACAGATTCTTGAAGTGGATAACCAAGAAGTGCGCCGGCAACAATTAGAACGCCTTGAAGCGGTAAAGAAAAATCGTGACGCCGCTCAGGTAGCGATCACCTTAAAAAAACTGGAAGCCGCCGCCTCGGAAAAACTAAGTTCAAGTGAAGGCGCATCGGCAGCCGATAAAAATTTACTAGCTTTAGCCGTAGAAGCTGCCAGGGCCCGGGCAACCCTAGGGGAAATCAGCAGTGCCTTGGAAGCTGCTTTTGGCAGGCATACCGCGAACATTCAATCCATTTCAGGCGTGTATTCAAAAGAAATCAAGGACGACCAAAGTTTTAAAAAGGCACGCGAGCTTGCCGATATTTTTGCCGAAAAGGAAGGCCGTAGGCCCCGCATCATGATCGCCAAAATGGGGCAAGACGGACATGACCGAGGCGCAAAAGTAGTCGCTACGGGCTACGCCGACCTGGGCTTTGATGTCGATATCGGCCCTTTATTTCAAACGCCGGAGGAAGCTGCCAAGCAGGCCATGGAAAACGATGTACACATTCTTGGAATTTCGTCATTGGCTGCAGGACATAAAACCCTTGTGCCCCAAGTTATCGAAGCCCTAAAAAAATACGGCCGTGAAGATATCATGGTCATTGTAGGAGGCGTGATTCCCAAACAAGATTATGAATTCTTGTTCGATACAGGGGTGGTCGGCATATTTGGTCCGGGTACCAAAATTCCGGAAACGGCCATTCAGATCTTGGAAATTCTTATAGACGATTGATTTTCTTTCCAGGGCCGTATAAAATACTTCGACAATTTGCCACCTTTTGCCGTTTAAGAAACTAGATTTTTTAATACATTTGCACCCACATTTAAAAAATGGTGGCATTGCTCAGCTGGATAGAGCATCCCGACCATAAGTCGGGACGTTCACAGGTTCCCCCTTGCAATAGGGCATATTGAAATTTTGAAGAGTTAAAAATATAATGGTGGCATAGCTCAGCTGGAT
>JBATIN010000439.1:0-5756 GCA_049667765.1 Flavobacteriaceae bacterium | reverse complement strand
CGGTGGTACCATCCCAATGTGCGGCAAAAAAGCCTCCTTTTGTCTCGAGTTGCGTTTTGAATTCTTCATAAGTTTCTACTGATGTAATATGAGACTCTCGAAAATTATATGCTTTATCATAAATATTCCGTTGAATATCGTCCATCAAAAACTCGATTTTAGAGACCACCTCGTCCATAGCCACTGTCACTTTTTCAAAAGTATCCCTTCTGGCCACTTCTAAAGTCCCGTTTTCCATGTCACGTTGACCGATAGCCAATCTTACTGGCACACCCTTTAATTCGTATTCATTGAACTTGAACCCAGGTTTGTGGGTATCGCGATTATCATATTTTACCGAAATACCTTTGGCCCGAAGTTCTTTTACCAAAGGATCCACTTTTTCAGAAATAGCCTCCAACTGATCTAGCCCTTTATAAATGGGAACGATAACTACTTGGATCGGCGCCAATTTTGGTGGCAATACAAGGCCGTTATCATCGCTATGCGTCATGATCAAGGCACCTACCAAACGCGTTGAAACGCCCCAAGAGGTTGCCCAAACATGTTCTTGCGTACCTTCTTTAGTCGCGAATTTTACATCAAAGGCTTTAGCAAAATTTTGGCCTAAAAAATGTGAGGTACCCGCCTGTAGGGCTTTACCATCTTGCATTAGAGCCTCGATACAATAGGTTTCAACGGCACCGGCAAAACGCTCGCTTTCGGTTTTTATGCCTTTGATTACCGGTACTGCCATGTGCGACTCAGCAAAATCGGCATATAGGTTCATGATCAGTTCGGCTTCTTCAATCGCTTCTTTTTCGGTAGCATGTGCTGTGTGGCCTTCTTGCCACAAAAACTCGGACGTACGTAAAAAAAGACGGGTACGCATTTCCCATCGCACCACATTAGCCCATTGATTGATCAGCAAGGGCAGATCGCGATACGATTGTATCCAACGGCGATAGGTATCCCAAATAATGGTTTCAGAAGTTGGCCTAACAATAAGTTCTTCTTCTAATTTAGCCTCGGGATCCACAATAATACCGCTACCATCTTCTGCATTTTTGAGCCTATAGTGGGTCACTACCGCACATTCTTTGGCAAAACCCTCTACATGGCTTGCTTCCTTACTCAAAAATGATTTGGGAATAAATAAAGGGAAATAGGCATTTTCGTGCCCTGTTTCTTTGAACATCTTATCAAGTCCTGCCTGCATTTTTTCCCATATGGCAAATCCGTATGGTTTAATGACCATACAGCCGCGCACCCCCGAATTTTCGGCCAGATCGGCTTTTACTACCAGTTCATTGTACCATTTGGAATAGTCTTCACTGCGCTTCGTCAAATTTTTACCCATTATCAGTAGTTTGGCATAGAACTTGTGTCTATGTTATCGAAATAATTCGGTAAAACTAATTATTTTTACTATGTTCAACAATTAAATTTAGAATGATGAATAATTCTCTACCCCTCCCAAAATTTAGCACTGCGGCAATTATGACGCTCGTTGGGCTTTTCGTCGTTTCTTGCGGATCTTATCAAACAGCTTCGTACTATGACAATGACGGTATTTATGCAGATCCTAATGACCGAATCGTCGAAAGAGCTCCGCAAGAAAAGCTGACTCCGCAACAACAGCAGGAGAAAAACACCTATTCAAACTATTTTGGGCAAAAAGCCGATCAATACGAAGAAATCTTGGAGGGCGAGATTTTTACCGATATCGATTCATATTCTAGCGACGTTGAAAACGACAGTATCAACGAAGCACAATTAAACTATTATGGCCAAGCCGATAATGATTATCAAGGTTACGCTGGCTGGGGTGACAACACCACGGCCGTAAACATTAACATCTACGATAATGGTTGGAACAACTGGGGCGGTGGCTTTGGTTGGGGCTGGAACGACCCTTGGTTATGGAACAATTGGGGCTGGGGCGGATATGGAGGATATTATGGCTGGGGCTGGAACAACCCTTGGCGATACAATCGTTGGGGCTGGGGCGGTGGCTGGGGCTACGGTTATGGTTACGGATGGGGCGGATATTACAACAATTGGTACTCACCTTACAACTACTATGGCAATGGGTACTATGGATATAACCGATTTGGCTATAACAATAGAAACTACGCACATAATTATTCGCGCAGAGGCTATTACAACAGAAATTCAATTGCCACCAATGGAAGTACCGCTTTAAGAGGCAGATCGAATGTCAACACTAGTGCGAATTCTAGTAGGTATCGCTCAACTTCTGCCAGGTCCAATACTAATGGTGTGAGTGCAAGAAGCAACCGAACCAGCACTTTATCACGAAGAACCGTTGGGGTAGATCAAAATAGGGCCTATCGCACAAGTAGAACTACAAGGGCCGTACCGCGCTACAATAGCTCTTCGAGGAGCAATCAGACCTATAGAGGTACAACACCTAGAACTAGTACCTATCGTAATGGAAGTTCTTCGAATGTCCGAACCGCTCCAAGCACCTCTACTTATAGAGGCAGCGCAGGCTCTCGTACAAACAGTTCGTATAGAGGCTCAAGCAGTTCAAGAACCAATCAATCGTATCGAAGTTCTGCTCCGAGCAATAGTAACTACCGAAGTAGTGGGTCGAGTTCAAGAAGTTCAGGCGGAAGCTATAGGAGCTCAGGAAGCTCAGGCGGCAGTTACAGAAGCTCTGGAAGCAGTAGTTCTGGCGGAAGCATTAGAAGTTCTGGCGGTTCATCATCACGATCATCCGGAGGCAGTACAAGAAGTAGCGGCAGAAGCAGTGGACGTCAATAAAATCTACCAAAATCACGAACTTTTTTAAATCATTACATATGAAAAGGTATTTAACTTTCATAGTGCTTTTGGCATGTGCTACCGCAACTGCACAAAACATGAACGAAGTATTGCGATATGGCACCGAGAACCTACAGGGTACGGCTCGGTTTCAAGGCCTCAGTGGTGCCTTCGGTGCGCTTGGTGGCGATCTTTCGGCCTTAAATGTGAACCCGGCCGGATCGGCTGTCTTCAGTAATAGTCTATTAACGGTTTCGGGCACAAGCTTTGCTCGAAAAAATGTCGCAAACTATTTCAGCGGTTCGGATGAAATTACCGCCTATAATGTGAATTTAAATCAGGTAGGCGGGGTCATGGTATTCAATTCAACCGATCCCGACTCAAAATGGAAAAAGTTATCCTTAGCCCTAAACTACGATATCGTACAAGACTTAAACGATGATATTAGAGTATCGGGCAATAGCAACCAAGGTATCGATAATTACTTTTTAAATTTTGCCAATGGGGTGCCATTTGGTTCTATTCTTTTACAGGATGGCGAATTATTGGAAAACGCCTATCTAGACATAGGATCACAACAAGGTTACAGCGATCAGCAGGCTTTTTTGGGATATTTTGGTGGTGTTATCGACCCAGCAAATCCCAATGATGATGACAACACTGCCTATATTAGAAATGCCGATTACACAAGCGTAAACCAAAGATTTACACGAAATACGACAGGGTATAACAGCAAATTTACCTTTAACGCGGCCACACAATACCAAAACAACCTGTATTTAGGTGCATCACTTAATTTCCACAATATTCAGTACACCCAATTAGATCGTTTTTATGAGGATGGGTACAATGCTAATTCAGATATTCAATTTACCTCCTTCGATAATTATCTACGTACCCAGGGCACAGGGTTTTCATTTAGTCTTGGGGCCATCGCAAAAGTAAATGAATTTTTGCGGCTTGGCGGAAGCTACCAATCGCCGACTTGGTATCGTCTTACCGACGACACTTCGCAACGTATCAATACGGATTTGGCCGATGAGGATATTAATTTTATAAATTTTAACGTAGTTAATCTTTTCGATGCCTATACCATAAAGACCCCAGGAAAACTAACAGGAAGTGTTGCCGTTATTTTCGGAAAAAACGGTCTGTTAAGTTTGGATTATGGCTATCAAGACATGTCGCAATCAGAGTTAAGGCCAAAGTCTGATGACAGTTTTTCTGTAGTCAACAATGCCATTGCAAATGAACTCGGTGCGGTATCATCGATTAGGGTCGGCGGCGAATATCGAATTATGCGCTTTAGCCTTCGAGGTGGTTATCGATACGAACAAAGTCCATACGCAAATGGTGTAACCATCGGTGACTTAAACGGATTTTCTACGGGGCTAGGATATGATTTTGGTGGAAGTCGATTAGACCTTAGCTTTAATCGCAGCGAACAAGATTTTAGCAAACAACTTTTCGATACCGGTTTAATTACCCCTGCGCGAATCAGTAATACAAATACCAATGTAACTATTGGGTATACTATGAACTTTTGAGACGAATAGGAATAACAAAAGTAAGACCGGCATCGTCCGGTCTTTTTGTTTTACATCCCTTTTAAAAAACTTCTGAATTGACTTTATTATCGCTTTAAGGTAAAGTGCGATTGTCGTGTTTTTGCGACTACCAGGCCATCTTGCTGTTCAGCGTGTACCAGCTTGAACCAATAGTCCGATGATGGCATGGGCCTTCCGTTGTACATACCGTCCCACCCTTCTGAATTGGTATCTAATTGTGCCAAGAGTTTTCCGTATCTGTCAAATATGGCAACAGCCGGACTGTCCAAGGTCTCAATTCCGGCAATTTGCCAACGATCGTTAGCGCCATCATTATTGGGCGTAAAGAATTTAGGATAGCCTACGACAAGAAACTCGAGGGGCTCGGTAGTTCCGCACCCATTTTTATCGTTGATAATAACGGTATTGATGCCTGGCGGTACATCGTAAAATATAGGATCATCTTGAAACTCACCACCGTTAATGGCAAACTCATAATCGCTGTTGCCCACTACAAAAAATTCTATATTGTTTTGATCAGGGTCTTTTGAAAGATTCGTATCCAAAGTTTCTACCCGATCTAATACGGGTACGCCATGAAACGTAATAAGAATACCTCCAATGTCGGCCACCGTAGGCGGTGTTCCCGTCACCGTGGTTATTTCGGCAAAATAGCGACCTGAATTAGGGCTTGTTACCACATATTCGGCACCAAAATCACCTGAACCGGTCAAGGTTGCGTCCACTACCCCATCATCTTCATAATCCACCGACCAGTTCACATTGGCGATATCAGAACCAGCAGGAGTGTTCATAGCACTTAATGTTATATCGGGATCCCCTTCACAGGCGACGATATCCAATCCTAAAAACTCATCTCGTAACGTACAATCCAGGGCCGTATTCTGATCGGCCTGAACCGAGGTACCGGTAAAGGTTAAAATGAACTGCTCCTCATCACCGTCAAAATTAGTATTGTAGTTGTTGATCAGTATATAATAAATTTCACCAGGCTGTACATCGAGCCACTCATCATAAGTATTTAAACTCTGTTTTACAAAAGGCGCACCAACTTGTCCACTAATAGGGTTTACCCCAATACCTGTGTAATTTGTATCGTTGGTTTCGTAGTTACATCGAATGGGTTGAGCAGTTCCATTGCTTATATCAGCACAGTCTACATCAGGGCCGTATACGGCGAAATCCCATTCAGCGGTAATCGTGGTGGAGCCGTTAACTGCCAATGCCTCTAAATCAAAACCGACCTGGCCTCCGGTACCAGCCCTAAAGACATACCAAGCCGTATTGTGTTCTATATTTTGGGAACTGTTACTGCCTTTTTCAAGGCAGCCTGTCTGATTGATCACTTCTGGATCAAAATCGTCGATATCACCGCTGCCATTCGCATAACCTATGATAGGCGCATCGGCACATACAGGA
>JBATIN010000438.1:0-4804 GCA_049667765.1 Flavobacteriaceae bacterium | reverse complement strand
CTAATGTTCATAGCAAAATCGTATTTTCATATGCTCATGCTAATTTCTTAGTTCAATATTTTAAATACATCCCATTACATAATGGTTCACTTCATGGATAAAAAAAAATACTCTCCCGGAATTCTACAGTACATCCCCTTTTTTTATGTAATCTGGTCCGATGACCTGCTTTCCGCTTCAGAAATCAATGTTGTCGAAAAAGCCATAGCCGATGATCCCTCTTTGGATAAAAAAGAAAAAGAGACGCTGCTTTCATGGCTTAATATTAAGCGACCGCCAGAAGATGCAGAACTCAAACACTGGAAGCAAATTGTTTCAAACTCAGCGGTAAAATTGGTAGAAAGCAACACCTATCCGTTATCAACTTTTAGTCAAAATGTGGTATGCCAATATCATGATGTTTGTCCGTTTAACGATAGTCTCAAACGTATCGAAATGAATTTGGGCATTCAGCCCAATCATTACAACCACTTGTTCGAGGTAGAAGTGGAACATGTTACCACCTCGAAATTTTACAATGCCACAGAAATAGATAGAATTCTTAAAGGAAAACACGCTCCACTAATTGACCGTTTTCGTTCTACCTTAAAGGATCCTATTTTTAAATGGGACATACATCGAAATAAAGAAGATTTCAGAAGAATCGTTTTAAAACAGGTTGAGTTTCTGGCCGATAAAGGTTTCGGTGCCCTAGCCTACCCGGAAGCCTACGGTGGCAACGGCAATATGGAGGGCTATGCCTATATGTTCGAAAACATGATGTATGTTGATGGTAGTCTTACCATAAAATTTGGGGTGCAATTCGGACTTTTTGGAGGAAGTATTCAAAAACTAGGCACTAAAAAGCACCATGACGCCTATTTAAAAAATGCCGGCAAAGCAAAATTATTGGGCTGTTTCGCCATGACAGAAACTGGCCATGGCTCCAATGTTCGCGGCATCAAGACCACGGCTACCTACTCTAAAGAGACCGATAGCCTCATAATACATACCCCAGGCAAAAACGACAACAAAGAATATATTGGAAACGCGCTACATTCTACCATGGCCAGTGTATTCGCGCAATTAATCGTTAATGGAAAAAATGAAGGGGTCCATGCCATTTTAGTTCCCCTGCGAAATGAAAAACATGAATTACTTAAGGGAATACTGGTAGAGGATAACGGCTATAAATTAGGTTTGAACGGTGTTGATAACGGAAAAATATGGTTCAACCAAGTTTCGGTACCCCGTGAAAATCTACTGAACAAATATGGCGACATTACCCACGACGGCAAATACCATTCTGCCATAGAAAACCCGAACAAAAGATTTTTTACCATGTTGGGCACTTTGGTCGGCGGCCGGATCTGTGTCGCACGAGCAGGGTTGGGCGGAGCCAAAATGGCCTTGGCCGTTGCAGTAAAACATGCATTGAAAAGAAGGCAGTTCAATGACAACATTAAAATTCAAGAAGACCTTTTAATGGACTACCCCAGCCATCAGCTGCGGCTTACTCCCTTGATCGCAAGTGCCTACGTGTATCATTTTACCTTGGATAAAATGATGGAGGTCTATTGTGACGAAACTCAACCCGACAAGCGCAAAGTAGAAACCCAGGTTGCAGGATTGAAATCAATTATCACCTGGTATGCCAACGCAACAATCCAAGAATGTAGGGAGGCCTGCGGCGGAAAAGGATATCTTATTGAGAACCGTATTGCCGACCTCAAAGGGGATGTTGACATTTTTACCACCTTTGAAGGCGATAACAATGTACTTTTACAATTGGCCGCAAAAGGAGTACTATCCGATTTTAAAGCCGAGTTCAATAGCGCCGGGTTTTCTTCGGTTTTGAAAATTTTGGGCATTCAAATTAATGATACCTTGACTACCATCAACCCTGTCTATTCCAATAAAGTGGATAAGGACCATCTGTATAACCCAAAATTTCACAAACACGCCTTTGATTACAGAACCCGAAGATTGACCTATACTTTGGCCATGCGAATAAGGGATTATATCAAAAAAGGTATTCCTTCTTACCAAGCATTTTTAAAGGTCCAAACCCACCTATTGGCGCTGGGAAAAGCCTATAGCTGTGAATTAGCTTACAACACCTATTGTGATTTTGTCGCCACCATAGAAGATCAGAAAAACAAAGAATTGCTTCAGAAACTGGGTACACTTCATGCGTTATATCAAATACGCGAAGACGCCCACTGGTATTTGGAACAAGGCTATATCGCCAGCACAAAATCGAAAGCCATACGCCAACGGGTTGAGCGACTGTGTACCGAATTCAGACCTCATATTGGGGTGCTGGTAGACGGCTTCGGAATACCAGATCATTGTATGAGTGCACCTATAGCGAAATAAAACTCAAGCTCAACCCTTCGACAGGCTCAGGGTGACAAATACAGGATTAAAACACAATTTGAATCTAGCATCTTGCGTAGCAAAACTATTTTTCTTTATGAAGTTGTGAGGTATCTAAAAAGTCGGTGAGCACTATTTTTGCCGCACCATAAAAATACGTTTTTGATGAACCCCTTGAAGAAAGTTCAAAATCTTGGTACGCATTAATTCTGGCATTCGGTGACTCTTCAAGACTGGCAATAACCGTGGCCGCTTCCAATTTTTCGGCTTTTAGATTTGCATTGCCATATAGATTGACTATAAAAGTAGTTGCCGTACCTTCTAACTTTGCACTTGCATTTTCCGTCATTTTTAGTATGTTCGATTCACTGGTCGTATAGACTGATACATCAATACGTTCTTTTAATTGCATATTCAAAGAGTCGCTTATGATATTAAAATCTCCACCGCTACTGCCCTCCATATTTACATTTACAAAAGGGGCATTTACATTCATTTGCAGTTTGGAACTGCCGTAAGTATTCACAAAAAACTGGTTGCTTGAGATTATATCCTTCATTTCCATACGGCCATCTTGCATGGTAATGGCCTCAATATAGTTATAACGTACAGTAATATCGAGTTTTTTCTTTCCGGTAATTTTGTAGTAAGAGCTAATCACTAGTGTACTATCTTCAACCTCGAATTTTAAAACATCTAGCAAGTTTTCATCGGCGGTTATAGCATAGCCTTCTTCAGAAGCTTTTTGAAGGGTAATAGTAAGATCGTCTTTAAGCTCAATAGCATTGAAAGGAGGTAACACCTCACTAACATCTACAACGTTCCTATTTCCTTTAATTTTAGGCTTGCGCTGACCAAACGCTTGAACGCAAAAGACAAGTGCAATAAAAATGGCTATATTCTTCATTTTATTTTTTAAATTGTTAGCCCTAATGGGTTTCTATTTTAAGTAAAGTACATAAAGGAAATATACCATACTTTAGAAAAGTACTGTTTAAGTCGTTTAAATATATCGATAATCTTTTTAAGTGCTATCAAAAAAAATGCCCAACTCATCTGGTCGGGCATTTAATATAATTTTTTGCGCTTTTAGTGCTGCAATTCTTCTTCACCTTCCCTTAAGGGCACGGTCTGCGGCACAAAATCCTGATCAGGTAAAATGTACTCGCCCTTATCATCGGTCTTACTATAATCGTAAGCCCAACGGTGTACTTCAGGTATAGCACCATCCCAGTTGCCGTGAATGTGCTTCACCTCTGCCGTCCACTCCAAAGTTGTGGCTTTCCATGGGTTTTTGGGTCCTTTTTTACCGTAGAACATACTACTGATAAAGTTATAGGCAAATACCAATTGTGCCCCTGCCGTAATCAATGCGAAGACGGTCATGAGTACTTGAATGTTGGTCATTTCATCGAACATAGGGAAAGCGGTATTCTCATAATACCGTCTTGGAACACCGGCCATACCTATAAAATGCATTGGGAAAAATATTCCGTAAGATCCTACCGCGGTAATCCAGAAATGAACATAACCTAGATTCTTGTTCATCATTTTGCCCTCGAACATTTTTGGGAACCAATGGTAAACTCCTGCGAAAAGTCCGTAAAGTGCAGAAATACCCATCACCAAGTGAAAATGCGCGACTACGAAATAGGTATCGTGTACATTGATGTCAAGTGCACTGTCACCTAATATGATACCCGTTAAACCTCCTGTGATAAAAGTTGACACCATGGCAATTGAAAAAAGCATACCCGGGTTCATTTGAAGATTACCTTTCCATAGGGTAGTTATCCAGTTAAAGGATTTCACTGCCGAAGGTATCGCGATCAAAAGTGTAGTAAACGTAAACACCGAACCTAAGAATGGGTTCATTCCTGAAATGAACATATGATGACCCCAAACGATGGTTGAAAGAAAAGCTATGGCAATTATAGACGCTATCATTGCGCGATACCCAAATATCGGTTTACGTGCATTTACCGCCATGACCTCTGACACGATACCCATGGCAGGTAAGATTACAATATAGACTTCCGGGTGGCCCAAGAACCAGAACAAATGTTCATATAATACTGGAGACCCGCCTTGGTAGTGCAACACTTCTCCTTGAATAAAGATATCGGAAAGGAAAAACGAGGTTCCAAAACTTCTGTCCATTATCATTAATAATGCTGCCGACAATAACACCGGGAAAGAAACCACCCCAATTATTGCTGTTACAAAAAACGCCCAGATGGTTAGTGGCAACCGGGTCATTGACATGCCCTTAGTTCTTAGGTTGATCACAGTAACGATATAATTCAAAGATCCCAGTAATGAAGAAGCTATAAAAATAGCCATGGATACTAACCATAAGGTCATACCCATTCCTGAACCTGACTGAGCCATTGGTAGTGCACTTAAAGGAGGATAAATAGTCCAACCTGCGGAAGCAGGGCCAGCC
>JBATIN010000437.1:0-2134 GCA_049667765.1 Flavobacteriaceae bacterium | reverse complement strand
ACTACCCGGGGTTAAAAATGATAATTTTAAATATAGGGTTTATTAAGATAATTAATTGTTCAATAAATAGACGTACCTAAGGTAGAATTATCAACACAATAGTTTTTGGAATGGACAATGGCTCAAGAAAAAGGTTCACTCTTTCTTACATAGCTCAAATACGTAAAATCATAGGTGTGCCTTTCGTCTTTAGGGTGATATTCTGCATTTATCAAAACCCAATTTTTCGTATCAATTTCCGGAAAGTAGGTATCGGCATCTTCAAAAGTAGCATGCACCCTTGTTAGCTCTATTTTGTTTGCGAATTTTTCACCCTGTATATAAATTTCCCCGCCCCCGATAATAAATGAGGTTTCATCAGTTGCGACAAGTTGTACTGCCTGCTCAAGCGAGTGTACGACGATACAGTCTTCATCTGCTATCGAATAGTTTGGATCTCTGGTGATAATAATATGAACGCGGTTCGGCAAAGGTTTTGGAAAGCTTTCAAAGGTCTTTCTCCCCATAATGATCTTATGTCCAGAGGTCAGTCTTTTAAAGCGTTTGAAATCATCGGGCAAATGCCATAGCAGGTCGTTGTCTTTGCCCAAAGCATTGTTTTCGGCCGCTGCGGCGATGATGGTTAGGAAACTCACAGTTCTTTTTTTTTATTGATCTGCGAAAGGGGGAAGTCCGTATCGATTTCTTTTTGCAGTGCTGCGATTCGCTTTTTTTGTTTGGCTACCAATTTCTCGCGTTGCGAACGTTCCCATTCCTTCCCCATAAATTTTTGGGTGACAAAAACATTCACCACATGGATCGCGAACAGAAAGCCCCAAAAGGTAATCGCCCAAATAAACCAATCATAGGTTTCACCATATTTTAATATTTTGTTGATCATGATGAGAAAGACACTCCCGATCAAAAAAATCACAAAGTGCGTGTACAGGCGTTTTTTTTGTTTGATCCGTGCCTGTGCCGTTTCCAGCAGATCATGCTGCTCTAAATCGACTTCCGATTTGTTTTTATTCCTTGAAAACATGTGAATGGCTATCTTTAACATCAAAGATACGGCAATCCTTAAAAATTAAAATCTTTCTATATGGAACAAATCGGAAAGGAATTCCCTTTTCTTGAAAAATGCACCTATGCCAATACAGCTGCAGCGGGACTAGTATATCAAGGTTTGACCGCTTGGCGACAACAGCATAATCTCGATGTGTTGAACGGAGTCAGCTATGCGAGTGATCAAATGAAGAATTATATTTCCGGTGCACGCGCTGCCGTAGGCGACTTTATGGGGTGCAAGAACGAAAACGTGGCTTTGGTGCAGAATTTTTCACTGGGACTGAATCTGTTATTAGAAGGGTTGGACAAAAGAAAAAGAATTTTACTCCTAGAGAACGATTATCCTTCTGTCAATTGGCCTTTTGAAGATCGGGGCTTTCCGATAACCTATGCGAGCATAGATGCCCATGTTGAGGAAAATATTTGGGAGAAACTAAAGGAAGGTAACATTTCGGTCTTGGCCTTGAGCCTGGTGCAATGGCTGGATGGAATCAAAATCGACCTCGACTTTCTAAAAAAAGTAAAATCTACCTACCCTGATCTACTGATCATTGCCGATGGTACACAGTTTTGTGGCACACAAAATTTTAATTTTGAGGCCTCCGCCATCGATGTGCTGGGCGCCAGTGCCTATAAATGGTTGTTGTCGGGTTATGGCAATGGGTTTATGTTGTTCAAAGATCATGTACAGACCCATTTTTCTGTCAAGGCTATTGGGTTCAGTGCCGCAAATGCGAATAAGGAGATGCGTAGCTCGATACGATTTGCAAAACGATTTGAACCGGGCCATTTGGATACCTTTAATTTCGGAAGCTTAAAATTCTCACTTGAATTTCTTAAAAGTTTTGGTATAGATCGCATTGCGGCCCAGAACAAATTGCTTTCCCAAAAAGCTAAAAAAGTATTTGCCGATCTGGGTTTACTTGACGAAGATATTGCTCAACGAAAAGAACATAGTACTATTTTTAATATTAAGGGCGATGAAGCCCTTTTCCAGTCTTTGACCGATGAAAAAGTGATCTGTGCACAACGCGGTGATGGCATTCGCCTGAGTTTTCACTTCTATAATGCTGAAACTGACATAGAT
>JBATIN010000436.1:0-3180 GCA_049667765.1 Flavobacteriaceae bacterium | reverse complement strand
CCTTGAGCTTCTATCAGGTCACCAATTTTATAAGGCTTAAAAATGATAAGGAGTACTCCGCCTGCAAAATTAGACAATGACCCTTGTAAAGCCAAGCCAATGGCCAAACCAGCTGCCGCTATAAGTGCCGCAAAACTAGTGGTCTCAACGCCTAAGGTTGAAATTACGGTGATTATCAAGAAGATGGTCAAAGCCCACTTAACCAGGCTCAGCAAAAACCGTTGTAAAGATTTATCGTATTCTTGTTTGGTCATTCCTTTCTGAACGACTTTTACAATTTTTTTAATGATCCAAGAACCGATAATATAGATGAGAATTGCGCCAATAACCTTAGGCCCAAACTCAACGATAAAATCAATGCCTTTGTCAATCCATAACTGTGCGTCTTCCATAATTTTAAGTGTTTAATTATTAATTTTTGTTTATAGTGGAACGAATATAACGATTCGAAACTTAAAACAAAATACAGGAATGTCGGGTCTAGGCGTTTCTTTGAAAAGATGGATACAAAAAAATCCTGCCTTGGAAAAACTTCCAAAACAGGATAAAGGAATACCTTTCTAAAAAATTATTCTCGAAAAAGCTTGCCCAAATCTTTTAGGCCCTCGCCATCGTAATCAGATTTTTCAATGGCCTTTAGCAATTGCATCATGTGTGCAGGATTCATATTATCGCCCAAAACACGAATTAGGGCAAAACCCTTGTCATTGCTATCGCCATAGATAATCACCTCATCTATGGCATCTTCAGTACCGATATATTTTATGGTCGCTTTGCCATAGCTGGTGTTCATTTTCATGAGCTGGGTAAACGTATTGGCGGAAAGAATGGCCTTGACCTTTGCTTTTTCCGCCTCAAAATCAACGGTATTGCTGTCGTTCTTTTTAAAGGCCAAGATGTTAAATTTTTTCAACGACCCCATGGCTTCACGTTGTACCTCGGTCAGGTCGGCCTTTTCAAGGTTCAAAACACTGGTTGGCACATCGATTTTTAGAAAATTAGGATTCTCAGAATTATCGATATAATACTCCTGCAAACTTTGTGTTGACGAACAAGATATCAACATACCGATCAACAATAGACAAAAACTTAAACTTTTAATTTTCATAATGCTTTGATTTATATTTAAAACAAGCCTGCAGTTGCAGAAGGCAGAATGTTAAACACTGTAAACTGCCACTGTGACCCGCCTACTATTTACCCGCTTTTTCCAAATCTGAAGGCAGGTCCATCTTCTTGGTCAAGGATCCAATTTTGTTCAAATCGATATCGCCGGTCATGGACACTAAAACACTTTCAAACTTTCTGCCATTAATATCGAGGTCAGTTTTGCCTATTCCCGACACGAACATTAAGAGTTCGCTAACATGGTCTTCGTCCTTACCTGTTTTTATATAGAATTTTACATTGGTGTCTTTATCTTTCACCCGCATCAATTCCTCTAAATCCGCCGATTTCAGATACTTCTTTACCGTCGCTCCCATATCTTCGGAAACCGATTTGTCTTGAGTAACAAAAACTTTGATCCCATTTAAACTTTGGGCAATATCTTTAAAGTCTTGGGAATCTTTATCATCTTCATCCAAGGCTGCGAAACTACCCGCAAGGCGAATCATACTTCTGTTCACCGTCACCGAGGCTACATCGTCTCGATTTTCGTACTTGTCGAAAATTGATTGAGAAAATCCAAATAATGGAAGAAGGGCTAGTACTACTGCTAATTTTTTCATGATTGTTTGTTTTTTGATTAGATTAGATTGATGAATGTTAAAGTAAGGGCAGTAGTTTGGACTACTACCCTTATATGCTTGAAATTACTTATTCTTCTTCCCAGCTTCATTCAGCTCTTCAGGAAGGTTCATTTTCTTGGTCAGGGAACTAATTTTATTCAAATCAATGTCACCTGTCAACGAAAGGAGGACCGTTTCGAATTTTCGGCCATTGACCTCTACATCGACTCCTGAATTTTTCATCCCGGTAACGAACATCAACAGTTCGCTAACATGGTCTTCATCTTTGCCCTGTCGAATGTAAAACTTCACATTGGCATCTTTATCCTTTACCCGCATCAGCTCTTCTAGCTTGGCCGATTTAAGATAACTCTCTACGGAAGCCTTCATATCGGCCGAGATAGCTTTGTCTTCCGTGGTAAAGACTTTAAGGCCGCTCAGACTTTTAGCGATGGATACATAATCTTGGGTTTCGGGGTCATCGACCTCAACATCTATTTTGCTCAAAAGATTGAACATACTTTTATTGACGATTACTGCACTGACATTATCAAGATCTTCGTACTTATCGAATAGGGATTGTGAAAATCCGAGATAGGGCAATATAGCCAGTACTACTATTAAGAGGGGTTTTTTCATGATTTCTACGTATTATTTGTTATTGTATATTTTCTGTTTTGTTGTTTCGAACTCGTTTAAATATGCCACTTTTTCGGTGCCTTTGCTAAAATTTTCGGCCAAAAGGTTCAAGGCCTTTTTTGTTTCTTGGTAGGCCAATTGTGCCTGTTCTTGTTCTAAGCGTTGTTGTCGGTAGTCGTTGCCAAAATAGATGCCCAGCATGAGCACGGCCACTGCAGCGACCGATAGCCATTGATACATATTCTTTTTAGGGGCCTTCGCTTTTGGTAAGGGTATTTCTTTAGTATACCGCTCTTCTTTGGCCTGAGAAAAATATTGGAACATAGGCACATATTGTGCTAAATGTGTTGCCACGTTTTTCTGCGAGAAATAGGTTCTTAAGGTTTCTTCTTCGGCGACCGTAGTGGTGGCCTCAAAATACTTTTCCAATAATTTTTCTATGTTATCCGATTCCATACTTATGTTTTTGCATTAACTTTTCCCGTACTGTTTTGCGTGCCCGGGAAAGTGCGACACGTATTGCTGTAGGTTGCATATCTAAAAGTGCACCAATCTCATCATAATCATAATCTTCTACATCGCGCAACTGTAATACCATTTTTTGTTGCTCGGGCAATTCTTCCATAATCTTCGCTACCCATTGTAAACTATCTTTGGTCTCTACAGCGCTTTGCAACGAACTATTGTCATCACTATAATTGCTATGTACCAGCGTTAAGTTGCTCGCCTGTTTTGATTTTAACCTATCAAGACAAAAATTTTTGGTCATGGTCATGGCAAAGGCTTCTACATTTTTATAGTTCTCCATTGC
>JBATIN010000435.1:0-7370 GCA_049667765.1 Flavobacteriaceae bacterium | reverse complement strand
CAATTCGGCAGCGCCTACATACTTCAAGGTTACTACTTATTTTGATTACAGTATGCCATCAGAGGAAAAAACAAGTAAACTGTTTAAAGTAGTGGATCAAGATATTCGTGTACATCTTCTAACTATTGATACAGAACTGCAATCGATAGAGAATTAAATTTTCGGCTATTTGCAATCACTTCTTCACATTTATAGAAACCGCCTCACAACTTTTAAGATCTGAATTCAAAATGATGTTTTCGGTCAATGTGCCATCTACAATTTCTATGGAGACGGTATTTGGCGGGAATTTTCCCAAATTATGGGCATAAAGAAAAAGGTCGTTGGGTTTTGAAGGATCCAGGGTGACCTCAATTTTCTTCTTGCGGTATTCCAAAGTATATTTTGAAATAATGGCTTCCCCATTTAGATAGATGGAAACAATGTCACCATCTTTTCTACTATGGTCCCAAATCTTTATGATAATGTTACTACTTTTTACTTCCAATTCTTTTACATAGTTCAAGGCCCGGCCATCAAAGGTATTCTTTGCTGGCGGGGGTGGTATTTCTTGAGTAGTTACAATTTTAGGTTCCCTTGGTTTTTGATTGATAGTGAACAATTCTGTCGCATACTTCGCAATACTGTATTTATCATCGGGAAAAAGTTCTATGCCCACAATACGATAGTTACTACTGGTCTTTATGCCTTGGGTCAGTTGTACATTTTCGGTAAACCCGGTGTTTTTGAAGATGCCAAGTTCTTGGATTACCATATCGTCTTTTGATAGATAGAATTTTATGGTCTTGTTGGCAGGAATATTTTTAGTGGTCCATTCCATCCGAACCATTCCAGGAGCTTCCCAAACAGTACTATTAGTTGGGTAGGTAATGGTAATGGCCGTTTTTGCCGAATCATATCCTTGTAAAAGAATTTCATCGCGCTCATTGACCTCTACCCCAAAAAGCAGATTGCCTTGCAATAAAAGTAGTCCGATAAAAAGAAAAATCGCCTTCTTCATGGTCTTAATAGAACGTAAAACAAGGCGATGTAGTATGGTTTACTCGATAATCGAGATTTAAATGTTCCGACGCTCGCGTCAGAATTAAACGTGAATTTCCTTTCAATGCCTCGTGGACTTGACCCGAGGTAGTTTACTTCGGCATGAAATCCTGTAAATCAGTTTTTTATAGCGCTAGAAAACGCTGGGGAGTATAGTTATTTGAGATTCAGCCTATAGCAAGTATAATTAATCCTTAAATAGAAACGGCACAATTTTCGGCAGCCGATGTATAGATAGCTTCGACAATGCGAATATCCCGAAGTCCTTCTTCGCCTGGCACCATCATATCCGTATTATTGATCAGGGCTAGGGCATCATCGTCGATTTGTTTGGCCTGTTGGTTTTCAAGCGGATAGTTGATAATGGTGCCATCTGACATACTGCCTTTGTTTCCACTATAAGCTGAATGGGGTTCCATTTCAAGTGAACCATTTTCATAGGTTACCTTCAAATGGTTCATTTGCATGCCGTAACTGGTTTGACAAGCGGCGCGTGCACCACTAGGAAATTCCAATTGGAACATGGCGCTTTCCTCTACTTCATGATAGATTTCAGGTCTTGTGGTAAAGGTCTGGGCCAAAACGGAGATAGGCTCTTCCCCAGTGGCCAAACGTGCACCTTGTATGGCGTAAACACCCATATCGCCCATTACACCACCGCCCATGGCTTTTTTCTGCTTCCAGTGGTCGGTTCGGCCATCGTAATACCCTGCGGCCGAAGTAACTAGTTTCACCTTTCCGAAGGTATTCTCTTTTGCGACGTTCATATACGCTTGAATGTTCGGGTCGTGCTGACAACGATATCCTATGGATAATTTCACGTTATTATCCTTACAGGCCTTGATCATGGCCTCGCAATCGGCGACCGAGGGAGCCATGGGTTTTTCGCACCAAACATGTTTGCCCGCTTGGGCAGCGCGAATCGTATATTCGGCATGCATGGATGGGGGAAGCACCACATATACTACATCGATATCCGGGTTGTCGGCGATCTTGTCGAAATTCTGGTAGTTGTAGATGTTTTTATCCGCTATGCCATACTTCTGTTTCCAGGCCGGAATTTTATCCGGACTCCCCGTAACAATGCCCTTCAATTCACAATGTTGGGTCAGGAGCAGGGCAGGGGCCAATAAGTCGGTACTGTAATAGCCCAGACCTACCAGGGCAACCCCCAATTTTTCTTTGAGCGGCCTGGTGGATGACCATAGTACCTTAGGCATAAAAGCCGTTGAAGCAGCGATGATGCTTGCTTGTTGAATGAATGCTCTTCGTTGTTTTTCCATAGTGCTAAAATTTAGCACAGAAATTACAACAAGATTCTGAGTCTATCAACCGCTTTTTGGACGACTACCCTTTAGTAATATTCAATAGGTTGTTATTGAATAAACAAAAGGTATAAGGACCAAAAGAAGCAAAACGCGCAAAACGTATATACCATGAAATCGTTTAAAGTAGTTTTCTCTTTCATAAGAATGGGTTTTTGTTATATATATAAAACCCGGTAATCGAACGAAAGGGATTTTGCTACCTACGTATGGGGCAAAAATTCGACATGTGGTATTAGGTCACGATGAAGAGTGCGGAATCTTCTATAAAAAGAAAAAACGAATAAACGCTAAAACCTTTAAATACAGCAGTTTGTCGACCAAATACATAAAGATAAAAGCAATAAATCAACCCATTACCTTGGTCAAGGCGGCCGTAAACTGCTTCACTTGGGGCAGGGTTCCCGTGCTGATTCGTGCCCATTCCAATAAAGGCGGAAAAGGTCTTCCGATCAACACATTCTCTTTTTGCATGGCTTGAATGACCTCGTCGACAGGGCGGCCCGTTTTGAAAAATACAAAGTTGGTATGTGAAGGAATATAGGGAAGGCTTAAATCATCTAAGGTCTTGTAAATAAGTTGTTTTGCTTCTTTATTCTTTAAGACGCTGAATTTGTAGAATTCATCGTCCTGTAAGGCTTCTTTGGCAGCGGCTATGGCCAAAATATTGGTGTTCGCCATTACACTTGCCTTTAATCGCGTCGCTATATCTGGGCGTGCTACTAGATAGCCGATACGCAGGCCAGCCAAGCCGTATACCTTTGAAAATGTTTTTGAAACGATGACATTGCGGCCTTCTTTCACCAATTCGATCATAGACGGATATTCTGGTTCGGTAATGAAATCATAGTATGCCTCATCACTAAAGATCATGGTTTGGTGGTCGTGAGAAGTGCAGAAATCTTTTAAGGCATTCTTGTCGAGCAGGGTACCGGTGGGGTTGTTCGGGTTGCAAATAAAAACCAGACTGGTCTTGTTGGTGATCCGATCGGCCATTGCATTGAGATCATGCTGCATTTTATCGTCCACTGGTACGCGATGTACATGGCCTCCGAAGGTTTCGGCATAACTCATCATACTTTGAAAGGTTGGGTCGGCGGCTATAAGTTCACCACCGTTCAAGCCATAGGTCAGCCCTACGGCTTTCAGGCCTTCTGTTGAACCTCCGGTGACCACAATATGATCTTTGCTGACTCCTTCCTTATCGGCAATCTTTTCTACAAGATTTGACAGTACACTGAACGGATAACGACAGGCTTCATCAAAAGCGTTGGTAATCACTGCTCGAACCCGTTCCGAAGGACCGTATGGGTTTTCGTTCGAGCTTAGCCGCACTGGACCATCAAATGTTTTTAAAGTTTCTAAAGGCGATAAGGCAAAGGTGTCCAATCCGCCCAACAAGGCAAAGCTACCTGATAGGCCAACGGTTCTGAGCCAATTTCTACGATCTATAGTTCTCATGTAAACAGCGTGTTTTGAGAAAAAAGATACGAAGATTCAGGCAAAGTTAAGTGCTCTTCCTTATTTTAATTGAACAAGGGTTCCTGGTAAAGAAAATATGAAAATCAAAAACGTACGATTTTAGTAGGTTAAAATCGTTTAAAAACGAGAAAACCTGAAATTATAATTGAAACTCCTCATTGTTGGATTCTTCGTTACTTCTATGTGTTGGCGGAAAAATGTCCTTTAGAATATAGGCCGCGACCAAGGTAATGCCCAATGATAAAAGATGTAGCGAGAATTCAAGATAGAACAACTTTAATAGGCTTCCACAAATGATGGACAAGGTACCGATCACCAAAACAAAATTCCAGATAATATGCGAAAGTGAATTTTTGGTTCTTCTGTCATCATCCAAAAAATAGGCAGTTCCTTCCATAATAAACCAAATTACGAAAGTGATTGCCGTTACGATCTGAAAGAACAAGGTGTACGGAAAACTCATAAGTTTAAGCAATCCGTTGGTTGTCCAGAAGAGTACTAATATTAATTTAACATAGTCTATATAATGCTTTTGGCTCTTTTTAAAGAAACGAATACTATATAGCACCCCAATAGCGGCAAAACTTAGCAGCATGATTTCTTTAGCGAATGGCCATTGCAGTATTTTAGCCGACATACCGACTAATAGCAAGGCCAATGCAATTCTTAGGGGGGTCTTTAGAATTTTTTTTACAGTGGTCATAGGTGTAGAATTAAATGACTTTAATGTTGGCTCTTAGTCCTTCCATAATGCCAATGATATTGGTTACGGTCTCCTTTAAATAATGTTTTATCAAAACATGTGGAATGCGAATTGTCGTAAAGCCGTTCTTAAAAGAATGCATTGCTTCCTCCAGGTCATTTATGGCCTGTTCATGGGTTAACATATGATACTTTGTATCGATTTCTATATTCAACTTTACACGGGATATGGCGATATCGACCGATTTTTTGCCGTCCCACCATTCTAACATGGCACTTATGCCGGCCTCTTTAAGTCCATAATATAATTGTATGGCCTCTAAAGGTGTTTCGTGTTGTTGGATCAGTTTGTTCATTCGCAACAAGTGCTGTTCGCACAACTCGACCCCGAGGGAATCCATGGCATCTTTATGGTCGATATAGCCAAGTTCTTTATTACATTCTAGGCAGTTCATTATTGTAGGTTAAATAAGTTTGGGATAGTTATAACCCTGTACTTTTATGAATAGTATGAAGTATCGATGTATGACACCCCCTTTTTAGACGAACTGCAAATTTTTAGATGAAATACATGCGAAAATGTTAAAACTGTGGTGTAATTCGACTGCCAAGTTTTGAAGATTCTGCGCTTTACCGACTATATTTACCATGAATGTAAAATAGAAGGTAGCATGTTCAAAAAACTAGGACCAGGTGTTTTGGTCGCCGCAGCATTTATTGGTCCGGGTACAGTTACCGCCTGTACTTTGGCAGGGGTAGAATTCGGCTATGCCTTATTATGGGCCATGCTGCTTTCTATTGTGGCAACTATAGTGCTTCAAGAAATGTCTGCCAGGTTGGGTATCATTACTCAAAGAGGACTCGCAGACATTATAAAGGAAGAAATAAGAACCCCGGCCATTCGAAATTCGGTGATTACCATTATCTTAGGGGCCATAGTTATTGGCAACGCGGCCTATGAAGCAGGTAATATTGGCGGAGCGACTTTAGGCATGGAAGCTCTTTTTGGCAATGCCTATTCTTCATATTATCCTATTATTATAGGCGCGATCGCCTTTCTACTTTTGTATTTGGGGAATTATAAGGCCCTTGAAAAAGTATTTGTAACGTTGGTGTTGATCATGAGTGTTTCCTTCTTGTTAACGGCGATAGTGACCAAGCCGAATCTAACCGCAATACTGAATGGCCTTTTTATACCTTCTTTGCCCGATGGCAGTCTACTCATGGTAATCGCACTGGTGGGAACCACCGTTGTGCCGTATAATTTGTTTTTACACGCTTCTTTGGTGAGCGAAAAGTGGAAATCAAAAGATGATCTTAAAAATGCACGGCGCGATACTTTTATCTCGATTACCCTAGGCGGACTCGTATCCATGGCCATAATTATTGCAGCAGCGGCCATACCAGGTTCAAAAGTCACGAATGTTATGGACTTGGCCAAAGGGCTGGAACCGTTATATGGAAGTGGTGCCAAGTATTTTATGGGGATAGGTCTATTTGCCGCCGGTATTACTTCGGCGATTACAGCGCCATTGGCAGCAGCCTATGTTGCGAATAGTTGTTTTAGTTGGAAGGCCGATCTGAAAGATGTTAAATTCAGAAGTGTTTGGATGATCATACTTGGCCTAGGGGTATTTTTCCTTTCTTTCGGCATCAAACCTATCGAGATTATTAAATTCGCGCAAGTGGCGAACGGAATCTTATTGCCGGTAATCGCCGTATTTCTACTTTGGGTCGTAAATAGGGCTTCGGTCATGGGGAAATTTAAGAATACACAAGTGCAGAATATTTTCGGAGTGTTGATTATAGTGTTGGCACTTGTTTTGGGAGGAAAAAGTATTTTAAAGGTTTTGGAAACATTTTAAATGAAGGGTGTATATATAGATATCAATTGTGATCTTGGCGAAGGCATAGGTAACGAAAAAGACCTGATGCCATTGATTTCTTCGTGCAACATTGCTTGTGGGGCACATGCCGGTGACCCTAAAACGATACGGGAAGTAGTTCGAATAGCAAAGGCGAACGGGGTAAAGGTAGGGGCACATCCATCGTATCCCGACAGGGCCAATTTCGGTCGCATCTCCATGAAGTTGTCCGAGTTAGAATTAATAGATAGCATCAATTCGCAGGTAAATTCTTTTATTTCTATTTTAAAGGAAGAACAAGTGCCTATGCATCATATAAAGGCCCATGGCGCCCTTTACAACGATATCGCCAAAGATGCCCGGTTGGCGAAAGTCTATTTGAAGGCGCTAGAACGGTATCGGGAAGACACCAATTTATACGTGCCCTTTGGGTCTGAAATAGAAAGAGAAGGGCTAAAACAAGGATTTAAAGTAATTCGGGAAGCATTTGCCGACCGCAGCTATAACGCGGATCTAAGCCTTGTTTCAAGAAACCTTCCCAATGCGGTGTTACATGAGCCTAAGCAGGTATTTGATCATCTACTGCACATGATAAAAAAGGGAAGTGTTCAAACAGTCGACGGAAAATCGGTAGCCATAGCTGCAGAAACCTTTTGTATTCACAGCGATACTGCTGCTGTTTTGCAAATTTTAAATTACCTTTCACGAACGTTACCCGAACAGCATATCTTTATTAGAAAATGACGCCCTATTCTTTGTCAATACGCCCATTTGGCAAGCATGCCGTTTTACTTGAGTGGCCTAATCGAGTAGAAGAAGCCATACTGTATGATATTCTTCAGTTCTACAGTCATTTAAAAGATAATTGTTTAAAAGACAGCGGTTGGGAAATGATCCCGGCCTACAATTCGCTAACCTTGGTGCATAACTTAAAGCAGGTAGATTTTGAATCGTT
>JBATIN010000434.1:0-1514 GCA_049667765.1 Flavobacteriaceae bacterium | reverse complement strand
TAACCGCCCTGTGCAAATGCATTGATTTTAGGAAGATTTGATTTCGAGATCAGCTTGGAGGAAAAATCGATCTGTTGCTGTTGAAGGTCAAAAAGGGCTATCTCAGGTCGTTTGGATTCGGTATCGCCCAAAAAAACCTCAGGTCGTTCAAGTTTCACGTCTTCTGACAATTCTTTGCCGATAAGCAGGGACAACCGTTGTACCAAAGCCGATCTATTATAATTCAGTTCGGCGAACTGCTGTTTTATTTTTAAGAGTTCCGCTTCCAATATCTGTACAGAAGAGACCAGCAAAATCCCGTATTTTACGCCCGCTTTTACTTCTTCCATTCTAGCTTTCAATTGCTCCTTTTTTGCGTTTAACAAGGCTTGGTTTTCTTGCAACAATAAAACCGATAGGTACATCGAGTTTATCTGGTTCTTAAGACCGTACAAATTTACATCTACCTGTTGTTGGTTTACTTTAGATGTGGCCTCCCTGACTTTTGAGTTGGCATCTATTAGGCCACCGTTATAGATCAATTGGTTCACATCCACAGTTGCCCGGTATTGATCCTTGTTGGGTGGTTCGATGACAACATTGGGAAGTTGAATAGGTAAGCTGGTCACATCCGATTGGTAAGTGGCCTGTGCATTAATGTCCAATTGGGGCAATTTTCCTTTATGGAGGGCCTCAATATCAAGTTGGGCCTGATTTTCCAACAGGCCGGATTGTTTGGCCAATGGATAGTTTATGGTAACCCAATCAAAACACTCGTTAAGCGTTAGCTTCTCTTGGGCCGCAACCATGAAGGGCATAATGAATATTAGTATAAAAAATAGCCTATTCATTGTATCATATTTAGTTGTTTAAGCAAATGTTGTTTTTTATCACCTCGGTTTCAATGATCTACATCATGCCCTTATGGATTTGATGATTAGTTCCGGGATCAATTTCTTTCGTTCTTCCATCATGACATTGAAAGAATTTTTATCGAGTTTTAGAACCCCTCTAACAAGTCCACTTCCCACAAAAGGGAAGGCGCAGAGCGAAAATAGGTTTAGTAAAAGCTGTTTGGGATCAACAGGTTTTAAGATGCCCTTTTTGATTTCTTCGGCAATCTGATTTTCGAACATTGTTGGGTCGGGAGCAGAATGTGCCGTGAAAAAAGTTGTGGTAAAATCCGGATTAACATTGATTTCCTGTATCAGAAAAGTGGGCAGATATGGGTTTTCGGTAACAAAGGAGATATAACTTTCTGCAAATCCGTTGATTTTATCGAATACCGATGCATTTGAATTGAATATGCCGTTCATTTGCGGAGCGAATTTTTGAAAAGCCTGCATAAAAACCGCTTCGAACAACTGCTGTTTATTCCTGAAATAGTAGTGTAACATGGCCTTGTTAATATTGGCTTCATCGGCAATTTCTTGCATACGGGCACCAGCCATACCCTTCCTTTGGAATATTGTAATAGCAGCATTTAAAATATCCTGTTCTGTGTTCGAATCTTTCATTAACTATACGGTTTAACC
>JBATIN010000433.1:0-3837 GCA_049667765.1 Flavobacteriaceae bacterium | reverse complement strand
CCTGTAATCACAACAAGAGGTTTCCATTGTTGTTCCGCATCGGGTGGAGATTCTAATGAAAGGTTGAAGTTTACGTCCATAAAACGGGCATAATTCTCGGCCCGCTCAATGTACCGGTTCATCCAATACATGGTATTCGCAACTCTACTCAGCATATAATTTCTAGTTAATGGTTAAAACCTCGAACTAATGGAAGCTTCTTTGGTTTCAATAAACATTTTATTTTAAGATGTACTCGGTTATTCTAGTAGTTTCTAACTTACAGAATAACGTAGTGACTATTCCTCTAATCAAGCACCCAGGTATCTTTACTACCACCGCCCTGTGAGGAGTTCACGACTAAAGACCCTTTGGTCAAGGCAACTCTCGTTAAGGCGCCAGGTACAATTTTTATATCTTTTCCATAAAGACAATACGGTCTTAAATCAACATGTCTTCCTTCAATAGTGTCATCGGTCAACGTTGGTACCCTTGAAAGGTTGATCATGGGCTGTGCAATATAATTTCGTGGGTTCTTCTTTATTTTCGCGACAAATTCGTCGCATTCTTTTTTAGTCGATTTCGGACCGATCAACATACCGTAGCCACCAGAACCGTCAGTTTGTTTTACCACAAGGTTCGCAATGTTTTCCAATACATATTTACAATCGTCTTCCTCGGCACAGATATAGGTTTTAATATTGGGCAGAAGTACTTCTTCCCCTAAATAATATTTTATCAAACGGGGTATGTAGGCATAAACGGCCTTATCATCGGCGACCCCAGCACCTGGTGCGTTGACCAACACCACATTACCTTTTCTATAGGCTTCAAAAAGTCCGGCAGTGCCCAACATTGATTTTTTGTTAAAAACCTGGGGGTCTATAAAATCATCGTCGACCCTGCGATAGATGACGTCTACTCTTTGTAACCCTTTAGTGGTAATCATAAAGACAAAATCATTTTTTACGACCAGATCTCTGCCCTCTACCAATTCGGCACCCATCTGCTGTGCCAAATAGGCATGCTCAAAATAGGCCGAATTATAGGTGCCCGGTGTAAGCACGGCAATGGTTGCGGGAGACTTTTTGGTTAGCGATTCCAACATATCACGCAAATGATGTGTATAATTATGTACCGGTCTTACATTTATTTTTTCGAATACCTCCGGAAATGTGCGTTTTAGTATCTCCCTGTTTTCTAGCATGTAGGATACCCCGGAAGGGCATCTTAAATTATCTTCCAATACATAAAAATTACCATCGTCGCCGCGAATCAGGTCAGTGCCCGAAATATGGCTCCATACATTTTCTGGAGGTCGGAGCCCTAAACATTCCTTTAAATATCCGGCACTTGAAAGTACAAGTTCTCTAGGAATGATATTGTCTTTGAGCGCTTTTTGTTCATTGTAAATGTCACTGATGAACATGTTCAAGGCGATAATACGTTGTTCCAATCCTTTTGTGAGCCTGTCCCAATCGCTGCCACTTATAATTCTGGGGATAATATCCAGATGCAGAATTCGTTCTACCCCTTGATCATCGCTATACACGTTGAAGGTCATACCAAGTGATAACTGGGCCCTATCAGTGGCGTGCTGTAGATATTGAAGTTTGTTCTTGCTTAGTTTTTCTAGCCGTTTTTTAAACTGGTCATAGGTGGGTCTAACTGAATTCGTTTCCTTGAACATTTCGTCATAAAACCCTGTTGTGTCGTATTTGGTAAAATCTACTTTGGCCATAAATTGGGTTTTGGTTTTTGTCGGGTTAAGCAATAGAACAAATAATAATAAGAACTGTAATGTACAGCTTAATATACCAAAAATTGTTACGAAAACCGAGGGTTAAGCGCATGTATTTTAAAGAATTATCGAAAAGTGAATTCTGACCGAACTTATTGTTTCAATTCACATTTTGAGGCTAATTTTTTAGTATTGTTGCTACTTTGGTAATAGTCAACCAAAGACGATTTGTATACATTTATTAATTTTATAGTTATGAAATGCCTAAGCTAGAATTAATTGAATGACCTTTGCGTCGTAGAAACGATTAAAAAAGCTCGCTTTTGAACTACCAAGCAATTATTGAAAAGGTCTATCACGAGACAAAAGAACTATCGAACACAGGCAAAATAGCCACCTATATACCGGAATTGGCCAACGTAGACCCGAACATGTTCGGGGTTTATATGACCCGTTTAAATGGGGAAGGAATAGGAATTGGCGATTATCAGGAAAAATTCTCAATTCAAAGTATCGCCAAGGTATTCTCGTTGACTTTGGCCTATAAAATCTTGGGGGAAGCATTATGGAAAAAGGTCGATGTGGAACCTTCGGGCACTAAGTTCGATTCTTTATTGCATCTTGAAATCAATAAAGGTATTCCGCGTAACCCGTTTTTAAATTCAGGGGCTATCGTTGTCTGTGATATCTTGGTAACACATTTGAAAGATGCCAAAAAAGAATTTCTTGAATTCGTTAGAGACCTAAGTAATCTTCCTGACCTTACTTACTCGGATAAAATAGCGGACTCTGAAAAAGCGAACGGGTATAGAAATGTGGCCTTGTGCAACTTCATAAAGGCACTTGGAAATATAGAGAACGATCCAACAGAGGTACTTGACTTTTATTTTGATATGTGCTCACTTGAAATGAACTGCCAACAACTTTCGTACGCGCTTACGTATTTGGCAAACGGTGGAATCAAAGTTTCAAATGGAGTTGAAATAATTACCAAGCCCCAATCTAAACGGATCAATGCCGTAATGCTTACTTGTGGGTTTTATGATGAGTCGGGGGAGTTTGCCTTTAGGGTCGGTCTGCCCGGGAAGAGTGGTGTAGGTGGAGGTATCGTCGCCCTATACCCGAACAGTTATACGATCGCGGTTTGGAGCCCACCGCTTAACCCGAATGGGAATTCTTTTTTAGGGATGAAGTTTCTAGAAGAGTTCACTACTCATTCAGATGTGACCATTTTCTAGAACCAAAAACCTGCTGCTATTAGGCTATAAATTTCTTTTTGGCAATAATAGTTCGTGGATGAATCTCATTTTGTTTTTGACAGTAGGTGTAATGACGAAAGGATACACATCTGATATGCCCATAGCCCGGTTAATGCTGTTTACGGCATAGGAAATGGGAATGCATACACGCACGATAGTTTCAAAATCATGTATGGTGTAAGGATCGAATGTTGAAGAAACCCTCATGTTTTCCGGAATTGTTTTATCGTTAACCTCCAACCCGAAAAAATGGGCAGTTTCGACCATATCCATAACATGTAAATAGTGTGCCCAAGTCTCGGCCCAATCTTCCCAAGGGTGCGAAGTGGCATATTCGCTTATGTACGATTGGCGCCAGTTATTAGGTGCGCCATTCTTATAATACGTTTTCAGTGCCTCGTTATAATTGCTTTCTTCGTTTCCGAAAATAGTTCTGAACATTTGCAAGGCGTTTGAGTCATTCAAAATTAATCGATTCCAAAAGTAATGGCCCACTTCGTGTCTCAAATGTCCGATAAGTGTGCGATAGGGTTCACGAAGCTCTTTTCTTGCCTGTTCTCTAAAAGTTGAATCCGCTTCTTTGATCAGAATGGTAATTACACCATCGGCGTGGCCTGTCATGATATCAGGGTCATCGTTGTTTGCGATGAAATCAAAACATAGTCCTTCTTCGTTGACCAACTTGCTGGGTAGATTAAAACCTAATTTTTGAATCTGATAGATCAAACGGTGCTTGGCAACTTCTAAATGCTGCCAATACTGAAAATTTTGGTCTACGGAAAGGTTCGCTATTGTTCTATTGAATTGACAGGCATGGCAAAAATCTTGAGGAGAATTTTTGGGTAACAACCAATTGCA
>JBATIN010000432.1:0-2130 GCA_049667765.1 Flavobacteriaceae bacterium | reverse complement strand
CAATATGAAATGTTATCACTGCTTTGTTCTTATATCTTTCATTTTTCAGAGCTGTGCGGCCCAAACACACACAAATCTTGTTGAAGGTACTTTAGAAACCGTAACCAAAGAGACTTACCAATACTACCTTTATTTCCCTCAAGACTACGAAGCCAATAGCGATCAACGTTTTCCCCTAATGCTTTTTTTACATGGAGGTGGCGAAAGCGGCGGAAGTTTAAATGAGGTAAAGTCCAATGGGCCACCGAAACTATTGGCTGAAGGAAAAGAATTTCCGTTTTTAGTTTTGGCACCCCAGCATCCACACCCAAAGAAATGGTGGAATACCAATGCGGTGATGCAATTATTGGATACCATTGTGAAGAACAATAGGATAGATGTAAATCGAATTTATTTGACCGGGTTGAGTAGGGGAGGAGGCGCTGCCTGGGAACTTGCCGTTCAATACCCGGATAAATTTGCTGCCTTGGCCGTAGTGTGCGGAATGGCCCCTGTACCTTATGCGGCATGGATCAATAAAAAAATGCCGATTTGGGTATTTCATGGCGAAGAAGACGAATCTATTCCGATATCGGAATCGGAAACTATGGTGGCTCGACTTAAAGAAATGGGGTATGATGTGACTTTCACAAGATATCCTGGTGTTGGTCATAATTCTTGGGTAAAAGCCTATAAAAACGAAGAATTGTACGAGTGGTTCTTGAAACAAGAAAAAAAGGATTGAATATTTAGACCAAAACAGATTTAAAATATGAAGACGTTTCAACTTTTGGGAGTGTTCTGCCTTAGTGTATTATGTATGGCCGGGGTTCGACCTAACGTCGCTTCATTTCTAAATGGCGACGACTTTGTAAAAAGCAAGAAAAAACCACGTAATGTTATTTTTATCCTTACGGATGATCATCGCTACGATTATATGGGATTTACTGGAAAAGTGCCATGGCTTGATACCCCTAATATGGATAAACTTGCGGTGGAAGGTGCTTATCTTCCGAACACCTTTGTTACTACTTCGCTCTGTTCCCCAAGTAGGGCTTCTATTCTGACCGGACAGTTTTCACATTCACATACTATTGTCGATAACCAAGCTCCAGATCCTGGAAATCTCACTTATTTTCCGCAATATTTGCAAAAAGCCGGATACCAAACCAGTTTTTTTGGAAAATGGCATATGGGCGATCATGGAGATGAGCCACAGCCAGGCTTTACGCATTGGGAAAGTTTTGAAGGCCAAGGAGTATATTACAATCCTTCACTTAACATTAATGGAAATCGGATAGACTATAAAGACTCTACCTATATTACGGATCTACTGACCGAGCATGCCGTGGATTGGCTTGATAAAAGGGACAAAAAGAAACCATTTTTTCTCTACCTATCACATAAGGCAGTACATGCTGGTTTTCAGCCCGCAAAAAGGCACAAAGGAAAATATAAAGGCAATAAAATAAAGCTTCCTGCGACCTACGGCCAGACGCTCACAGGCGAATACCGCGACCTTAAATGGCCGCAATGGGTTGCTGACCAAAGAGTCAGCTGGCACGGAGTCGATTACATGTACCACGATTTTCTGGATCTGCATGAAATGGTCGTGGATTATTGTGAGACTCTTTTAGGTGTAGACGAGAGTGTCGGTACGGTCATGGAATATCTTAAAAAGGAAGGATTGGACGAATCTACATTGGTCATTTACATGGGCGATAACGGATTTAGCTGGGGAGAACATGGTCTTATCGATAAGCGCCATTTTTACGAAGAGTCCGTCAAAGTTCCATTGTTGGTGCGATGCCCTGAATTGTTCCAAGGCGGAAATACGCCAAAGCAAATGGTACAGAATATCGACATCGCCCCGACCATATTTGATGTTGCGGGTGTCGAAAAACCAGGGTATATGCCAGGGGTTTCCATTATTCCCATCTTAACAGGAGATGCCAATGCAGTATCCCGTAATGAAATCTTTTATGAGTACTATTGGGAATATGATTTTCCTATGACACCGACCGTATTCGGCATGCGCACCGATAAATACAAATACATAAAATATCAAGGCATTTGGGATCGTAACGAATTGTATGATTTGGAAAACGACCCAGAAGAAATGTACAACCTGATCGCGGACCCAGACAAGCA
>JBATIN010000431.1:0-7217 GCA_049667765.1 Flavobacteriaceae bacterium | reverse complement strand
GTGGGAGTCCACCAGAGGGCGGACAAAGTCTTTAAAGCTATGGTTTTTATCAAAGTTCTATATTATTTACTTTTTTCAGCTCTTTAAGCTTTTCCGCGGCATTGGTATTGTCAGGATTGAGTATTAAAGACTTTTTATAATTTTCAATGGCCAAATCAGTTTCCCCCATTTTCAAGGATGCTTCGGCATAACTATCGTATACATTGAAACTATCCGGATAGAGCATCATGTTCACTTTAAAAATATCTTGGGCCACCTTAGTTTCATCATTGCCAAAAAAGTGATATCCCACGCCATTCAGTATGCTTTCGTTAATCGTAGGGTCATTTGCATCTTTCTCCTTTAACGCTTGATACGCCTCAAGCGATGCATCGTAATTACCTTCTACGAGCAGTTCGATGGGCAGTTTTTTATCCTCATCCAACCTAACTAACGTTGAAACCACTGCTCCATCATTGGCGTTTAACACCAACATAGCCATGGTCTTTTTTTCTAGATCCGGTTTGAATTGAAAGTGGAATTCGGATTCTCTTCTGACATAGGTGCTATCGGATATTTTGATGAGTTCATTAGGTTCTTCGCCCAATTCTTTGCCCAAGAGTTGACGGTTGTCTTGATATACTTCCAGAATTCTATTACCATTGATAAAGTATCTGCCGCTAATTTCAGCTGTAACCGCTGGCTCAACTTCTATTTTTTTATATACCGGCACATAATTGTCCCACGCATAGGTACGTGCAACGGAACGGATAATTTCAGAAATAAAGTTTGGTTGATTGGCGTTGGTCAACACGACCACACCATACCCTTTGTCCTTATGAGCCGTAAACTCACTAGAAAATCCTTCATTCCATCCGCCGTGGCCAAAGTAGATTTCATCCTTCTTTTTATTTATAAAAATTCCCAATCCTATAAAATCAGCCACAAAAGGGGTGAGCATTCTGGTGGTCATTTCTTTAGATAGCCCTTTCTCGCTAGTACCTTTCAGTGTCTTTTGAATATTGACCACAAATTTTGCCAAATCGGTCGCCGTGGTCCATAAACCTGCCGGTGCCATTTCTGGGTAAGTATGTCTTTTGCCTTTGACCATAGTACCATCTGGCAAATAGCCAGTAGCCGCCATCGCAACTTGTGCTTCGGTAAGCGGCTGATTATAAGTGCTATTGTTCATTTCCAAAGGTTGGAGCACTAATACATCCATAATTTCCGGGAAGGATTTACCCTCTACATCGATCATCATTTGCTGAATGATATTATAACCTCCGCCAGAATATCGAAAACTTTCCTCAGGTATGTTAGCTACCACGCTAGGGTCTGAATTGGCTGGAGGTGTACCATTTAGTACTTCCACCAATGTTGGTACCGGTAAATCAGGACTGTACCCTAAAAAGCCATGCACGGTGATACCTGCAGAATGATTCAGAAGATTTTTTATGGTCACCTTCTTGTCTTTGGTAAACTCATTGTCCGGCAATTTCCAAGATTTTAAATAGGTGTTGATGTCTTCTTCCAAAGCCACCTTTTCTTGTTCCACCAGCATTAAGGCGCCATAAGCGGTCACCGGTTTACTGATGGAAGCCGCTTGAAAAAGTGTATTTTCAGTGATTGGAGCCGACCCCTCTTTGTCCACGAACCCATAGGTTTTTGTCCATTCAATTTCCCCATTATGAATTACTGCGATACTTACACCGGGCACTCCGTAATGCTCCATACGTTCTTCTATAGACCATGTGTAGTCACCCACGATGTATATGGGTGTCGTGAGACCTGTTTCCACCTTTTTGATGTTTTCGAGCGCAGGATTTGTTTTTGGTTCCTCACCACAGGATTGAAATAGTAGTAGGGTTAGAAGGATAATGACGGTGTTTTTCATGATTGTGATTTTTTTAATTGATGATTTATGATTGTAAAAAACGGCCAACAGTTTGACCTTGTACCTTGTATGCAGTCAGTGTCTGCGATAGGGGAGATGTCAGGCCGACACGGTTACCTTCGAAGTTCGAAGTTAATAAATAAGCGAGGATTTCCATTTAGGAAATTCGCCGTAATGGGTCATAGGAGGAATTGTTACCAATCGTTTTTTGTTCTCGACGGAGTGTAGTCCGACTGTGTAACCTGTGTCAAATCCGATTCAAGTTTAATATATATCTAAGCGTTACAAGGTATTAACCTTAAAAAGTGTAGCAAAAGAAGAATAATAGAAGTTTTTAGTACCGCAATTTGACTGTAAAATGTCCGAAAAGATAAATACTCAGGAGTTTTATAATCATTATATGATTTTTTATGTCCATTAGTTGGAAATAAAAATAATCCTATACAGAATCAATTAGTAAAGTTGAGTTTTTCATGGATTTATTAACATGTCGTTCATTTGAGAAAATTTTGGTAACAGTTGTATTAGCGTACTAGTACGCTTATTTCTATTTTGTCAATAGTACGAACATAAACTTTTGTAAGAAAAAACCATAGCCCTTTAAAGCGTTTTGCAATCGTTACTACTTTTCGCAATGTTGGCCATAGCGATAAACAAAAACAGCGAGCCGAGTGACACGCTTTTTGCTTTTTGATCCCACAATTCGACGGGACAGGTTGAGGAATGTTCATTCATGATGTCCCTTGACCTTGCTTGTGCCGAGTACTTCGACGCTGCTAAGTACAATCTAAAGTCAACGTGCTCAAAATGAACATGGCTCGTTTTATTTAGTTTTGTGGCCTGTTAAACTTCTCCCAACGAAGTAATGTTTTGGCTTTTTTTACGTCTAATGGTGTGTGTACATAAGGGGGTTTATTGCGCCCATCACAAGAATTGATAAAAGAAGTAACTCATGAAACCTATAAAGCAAAAATCAAAAGATAACGTTGTTACCAATGAAAGGCAAGCAACACGCCACGAGAATTGGAGAAATCACCGAAGACATATAGCATTAAAACTAATCCGGTTTTCTTAAGGAATACGAATTTTTTAAATGAAAAGGGGGCGAAAGCCCTCTTTTTTATTTCCACAAGTAAGCTTACAGGTCCACCAAATTGGGGAAACCGAATTGGCGCCTACCCCAAAGGAGTAAACAAAAAAAGCCCGCCACGTGGCGGACCTTTTGTTTTTTGATTGATGTTCAATTTTAAGTTCTAGTCAGAGGGTTAATCTTAGGGTAGTCAAAGAGAACTTGTGTTCCGAAGCATTTCGAAAAGCTTAATGTGACAGGGGTTTAGAACCGAATCCTAAATTCTTGATTTTCGCCGTTTACTTCGAACTTGGCACCGTCAAAGGTAGGCGGGCCGTACAAATTCATTTCACCCGAAGTAGCATAACTTTCTGTTGGTAAACCGTTTTCCATGTCCATTTGTTTGTTGTCGTTCGCGTCGTGCATGATCATAAGGGCATAGGTGCCGGGCTGCACATTTTCGAAGGTCAAGGTGACTTCTCCGACTTTTGCAGGTTGCATGGCATTGCCGACGCCGGGTCCTTTCATAAAGGTATCGATGGTGTGCAATCCGCCTAATACGGTCCCGCTATTAGAAAGTACGTTTTCAACGGTTACGGTAATTGTCGCGCCGGTGGCGTCTTGCGCGTTGGTGGTGAAGGCGATAAAAGCCAGTCCGAATAGTAGTGCTAATTTTTTCATGAGTTATATTTTAGTGGTTTATGATGATTCAAAGATGCGCTAGTTTACACCTGTTCTGAAATGCATCTTGCCCAACTGTCGATTTTTGCCACTGAACTGTACCCTGAATTTTTAACTTCAATTCAGTATGTTAATTTAACAGTTCGGTCAGCTTGATTCGTCAGGGCTTGTCTATTGTTGCATTTTTGGGGCATCAATCAAAATCGAACAGTCATGTTAAAACAACTTACCTTACTCATTTCACTTTTCTATTCCGCCTTGATTTTTGGCCAAACCACCATTGCAGGAACCGTTATCGATGCACAAAACCTTCCCGTACAAGGTGCCAATGTCTATTTGGAGGGCACCTATGACGGCGCCTCCACCGATGAAAACGGTGCCTTCTCTTTTGAAACTTCGGAAACTGGCACCCAGACCCTACTTGTATCCATGTTGTCTTACGAGACCTATATGCAGTCGGGGGATATCTCTTATTTGAATGATTTGAATATTGTATTACGGGAAGCCGTCAACCAACTGAACGGAGTAACGTTGACTGCCGGTTCTTTTCAGGCCGGTGATAATTCAAAGGCTTCTGTGTTGAAACCATTGGATATCGTTACTACGGCCAGTGCCGTAGGCGATGTAATGGGTGCATTGCAAACCTTGCCAGGTACGTCTACCGTAAATGAAGACGGACGATTGTTCGTGAGAGGGGGCGAAGCCAATGAAACACAGGTTTTTATTGATGGACTCCGCGTTTTTCAACCTTTTGCGGCTTCAGCCAACAATATGCCGACCCGAGGGCGGTTTTCTCCTTTTTTGTTTAAAGGAATTACATTTAGTACAGGCGGATATTCGGCAGAATACGGACAAGCCTTATCTAGTGTTCTATTGTTGAACACCACCGATGAACCTGATCAAGAAAAGACCGATATTGGAATCATGACCGTTGGGGGAAGTTTGGGTCATACCGAAATTTGGGATGACCGTTCGTTGAGCGTGAATGCATCCTATATCAATTTGGCGCCTTATCAATTGGTGATTCCCAATAATGAAGGGGCACAGTGGAACAAACCCTATGAATCGATTTCCGGGGAGGCCATCTTCCGAAATAAGAAAGAAAAAAGCATGTTTAAATTCTATTCCGGCTTTACCTATGCCAATCTTGATGTTGAACAAGAAGATATCAATTTCGATGATTACGTGGCTTTTTCATTAAAGAATAACAATCTTTACGGCAATGCTTCGTACAAGCATTTCTTGGACAATGAATGGACGATCGATGGCGGGGCAAGTATTTCCCTGGACAAGAACAACATCGGCCTGCTAACAAATTCCATAGCAACAGAAGAATTGGCCTCTCACATTAAATTAAAGGTTAAGAAGAACTTCAATAATCGATTTCAGTTGAATTTCGGTGCTGAACATTTCATTACCCAATACGACGATACCTTTGAAACCGAAGAAGGTTTTACCGCTGCTTCGGGGTTTGTAGATCACTTGACTGCCGGCTTCACCGAAACCGATATCTTTTTCAGTAACAAATTTGCCATGAAGTTGGGCGTACGTGGGGAGTACTCGAGCGTATTGAACGATTTTATGGTTTCCCCAAGAGCATCATTGGCATATAAAAGTAGTAAAAACGGACAGTTTTCATTGGCCTACGGGGATTTTTACCAAAATCCGTTTACTGATTATCTAAAATACGATACTAGCTTGGCGGCCGAGAAAACATCACATTATTTATTGAATTATCAATTTATGGGCGATGGTAAGACTCTAAGGGCCGAAGCCTATTATAAGAACTATGATAACCTTACGAAGTATAACACCCTGTTGCCCCAGTTCAATTCTGAATTTAATAATGACGGCGAGGGCTATGCCGCAGGGTTTGATGTTTTCTGGAGGGATAACAAGAGTATAAAAAATCTTGATTATTGGGTATCGTACTCATATTTGAACACCGAACGTAATTATCGGAATTTTAAGGAAAAAGCAACGCCGAGTTTTGCCCCAAAACATAATGTATCGGTGGTTACTAAATATTGGGTGGAAGATTGGCGATCGCAGGTAGGTTTTGCTTATACCTACGCTGCCGGAAGGCCCTACGACAATCCGAATACCGTTGATTTTATGGCCGAAAAAACCAAATCGTACAACAATTTAAGCTTGAACTGGGCCTACTTGATCTCGCAACAAAAAATTCTGTATGTCTCTGTGAACAATGCGCTTGGGTATAACAATGTAAATGGATACCAGTATGCCGATGCACCCGATATGAACGGCGTTTTCAATCGTCGCGAAATCCGTCCAACAGCCGACACCTTCTTTTTTGTAGGTTTCTTTTGGACAATCAGCGAGAACAAGAGCGATAATCAGCTCGATAATCTTTAAGGGCTATTGATCTAAAAAGCTAGTGTCGAAACTAAAGGGATCCTCGTTGGCGGTATCCACGGTAACCTGCACGGCTTCAGCACCACCTGTAATTTGTACCCTGAGTATATTCTTTTCGGGCCAAGGCCTATTCTCGAGCCAAAAATGACCATCGCCCTGTAAATAGAGTACCGGTTTGCTATATACTGCCGAAGCGGCCCTAAAGACATCGGTAAACGTATTAAATTTTTCAGGTTCTAGATTAACGATGTTTGCGTGGCCGAAAACAACGGCTGCCTCGGTACTGTCCTTATAGGTTTCAAGCAGCTGTTTTACCCAATTACCGTTGTCGGTTAAACGTGAATTCCATTCGTCGCTATCATGAACGCTGCTTCCGACCAGATTGATGCCTATAAAGAGCACCTTGTTTTCTACCCAGCTAAAATTCTCAACCCGTTCGGGTTGGTAGGTCACCGTTTGGTCAAATTGCCACTGTTCGTTAAAATGAAGGAAATATTGGTTCCAGTAGGCAAGGCCTTGAGTAGGAATCTCACAATCATTAAATTCATTATCACCCAAGATGATAAAGGTCGGGGTGTCGAAATTTTTTAATAGACTGCTGACGTCTTCGTAAACGGCCTCGTCACAAGCATCAGCCCCAGGTTTTATATCCCCTACATGAATAATGAACTCTGAAGTCGACTGTGCATTATGCACAGGTATAAGGTCCACTAAAGCTGTTCTTTGCTCCCCGTTATAGGGTACGTCGCCAATGGCCGTAAACACTACGGGGGGTGGGGGGATTATTGTTTCTTCCTCAGGTATTTTGGGTTCAGTTGGGGTATCCTTTTTATCGGAACATGAGACAAGTAAGACCATGTAGAACATCAATAGGGTGATACCATATGAGAAGGTTGTGATTAATTTTTTCATAACTATAATAAGTTTAAGGGTAGGCCTTAAATTCGTATTTGGCGTGCTAAGGCATAAAGGTAGGAAAATCCCGTCTTTGTAGCGGTTCTATACGCCATAGTTTCGACCAGGGTAGGGTGGTCGTCGCTATGATGTGCTATTTATTGATTTTAATGGTTTTTTGAATTTTTACCCACACGTTATTTTTTCTTTTTACTACTTTTCGCTAAGGGGTTGAAATCTAAACAAAGCTGTATCCATTTATCCATATCCTTATCCGAGTCCATTCCTTCGGCTGCTACATGAACATACCCTTTCATAGGGCGA
>JBATIN010000430.1:0-16709 GCA_049667765.1 Flavobacteriaceae bacterium | reverse complement strand
TCGCCTCCAACGGATGCGCCCATGGTCAAGGTTTGCCAAAAATCACTCTCTGCTATTCTTTCGGCACTATGCCTGCCGATCACATGGCCTATTTCATGGCCCAATACACCGGCCAGTTGTGCTTCGTTCAATTTGGAGAAAAGGGCATAGGTGATAAAAACCTGACCTCCAGGTAAGGCAAAAGCATTTATAGTTTGGTCATCGGCCAAAAGGTGAAAATCATATTGATAAGGGGTTTCCCTTGCCATGCTGTTATCGACCAGCTTTTTGCCTACGGCATCGACCAAGGTCTGAAGTCGTTCGTCGGGGTATAATCCGCCATGTTGCTGGGCCATTTCTGGTGCACTTTGAAGCCCTATGGCAATCTCTTGCTCGGCCGACATATTTATGGTCTGTGTCCGACCTGTATATTCGTTTACTTCTTTGCTGCTACAACGCTTTATAAAAGCAAAGGCGACAATAGCCAGCCCGATAAAGATGCGGATTTTCCAACTACTTCTGTTCATTATAGATAGTGTTCGTTATTCAAATCAAGATACAAAAGTCTTATAAAAGTTCTTGGTTAATGTCTAAAATATTATCTCGTATATAGCTCTTGACAAAGCCGGTCGTAAAGTGCTCAGAGCCCATGAACTCTTCTTGTTCTAGCAATTGTAGTATGTTCTTGCTTCTAAATTCGGTCAACATGGGGATCGATATTGGGGCATAGCTATAATGCCATGGCTCATATTTGAACCCCTTTCGTTTCGGGTCTTTGGTGTAAACAAGATAAAAATCGAATTTTTTTGAATTTTCGTCCATCCACTTTTTAAAATCTTCGAACGGCCCACCGGCCTCAAATTTTTCGGGTACCAAAACATCACCGTCCGTTTTTCGATAGCCATCTATAATATCGATATCGGTACCCCAATGGTGCCTGCTGGTGCCGGGGATGGTTGAATATTCAATGATTTTGTCGATCGCGGCCATGGGTTCCATGCCATCTTCTTCGGTATAGCGTTGGTATTTGCCTTCCCAAATGGCTTCTTGGCGATAGAAATTTCGATAGCTCGAAACTATTTTTATATCGATACCGTCACCATAAGCAGCTTTTTTCATTTCAAGAAATGCATCATGGGCTTCTTTTCTTAGATTGATTCCCTCGCCATAAAGTTTAATATCTTCTTTACCCATAAGCTCCATGATCGAAAACAGGTGGTCTTGGTCTTGACTAAAGGATAGGCTGGGTAGGGTGCTCAATGCAAATGCAGATACACTGCTTTTTATTATAAATGATCTTCTCTTCATGTGACTAGTTTGGTTTTTTTCGTCAATACTATAAGGAGCTTCAAAAATTCTGCCAAATGTTATATACATGACCTTAAAGCTGACCCATTGTATATCTTGTAATGTAACACAAGGTATTTATGGATTAAAATTAAACAAATTCTACGATCTCCGTTTTAACTTGGAACACTACTTTATGAAACGCGTTCGAGCAACAAACTCCAAAAGTTGAATTTAAAAGGGTCAGGAGATATCGTACAAGGTAAAATTCTGGAAGCGTTCAACGTGTTTTGTATCTGTGAAAATGCGCAACTATTTTTGGGCCAAATAGAAAAACCCTTGAAATTCGAGTCCCACATCCTGCATGGAAACAACATAGAAATAGATTCCCGAGGGCAAGCCTTGATCTCTATTGATGACAAAATTGTTGCTATTGGCAAACCCCCTGAATTCATCGGAATAATTTTTCTGCTCAAAGACTTTTAAACCAAAACGATCATAGATATACATATGGTTGTTCGGTGACAGTTCTAATTCCGGTATTTCTAAAAAGTCATTGACACCGTCACCGTTTGGGGTCACAAGATAGTTTCCTAAGTCGATAAGGGCTTCGGCCTCGCCAAGTGTGCCGAAAGATATGGCATCGAAATCATCGGGATTAAACTGTGCCGAGGTTACAAAGCCTTCGGAAAGATCACCTGCCCTTTCCGTGTTGCCCAAACTGATCCATTGCTGTAACCCCTTGCTGAACCCCACGGGGATAATCGTATTGATATCGTCGGTAAGGGTACTCATCGCACTGCGTTGGTTCCAACTTATGCTAATCGTACTGGTAACATTGCCTATCAATCGCCAAAACTCGATTCTACTTACCCCGGTGATGTCCTCGGCCCTTCTTTCGGTGTCAAAACCTTCATCCAAACTTGGGGGAGAATTTGGGTTTTCGGCAAAATAGGCACATTTTAATACAGCATTTACCCCCGATGATTGTACGATCAACGGCCGAAGCTGTTCATAATCGCCAATAGGGAAGGTGAAATTCTGCTGGCCGATTACCGAGGCATAGCCATCTACCTTGTTAAAGTTGCCTTCACCGGTATAAAACGCATTTGCTAAAAAGTGTAGGCTATTGCCCGACTGCACTCTTTGGGTAAATAGGTTGCCCCTAATAAAGTTCGCATTGTTGGTCACATTTACTGTGGTATTTAATGCAGTGCTGTAACGTGCGTCAAATTCCACATCATAAAAAGTAGGGGGGAAGGCCCCGTAAATATCCCGAAAATCATTACTGTAAAATCCGGCCAAGCCTAAATTTTCGTCAAAAGCACCATCGTTGATCAAATCGGTATGAAAGCCCATCTGACCATTTTCATGTATGCGCAGGTTGCCTTGATTGTATAAGGCGGTTTGGGCCTGGATGAAGCAACCGACTAGCAATAAGATAAAAGAGATCGATTTTTTCAATTACTTGTTTTTTATCAGATTCTTAATCGTTTCAAGTTCTTTTTTAAGATTCGCCAACTCTTGCGCTAAGTCGTGGTTTTCGTTTTGAAGTTGGTTTATTTTCTTTTCTTGCGCTATGGTATGAAGGTATAATTCTTCGATTTTTTCGAGGTTGGTTTCAGTAGCCTTATTGATTAAAATACCACCTTGTTCTTCAACTTCAGTTGCTGAAGGAACGCCGGGTAAATGTTTGTTGCTTCGAACATAATCTTCTATTTCTGAAAGACTAAGTAATTTGTATTCAGGTTTAAGAGGACTTATTCCATCATAATATGTTTGAAAAACATAATCAGGTGTAATGGTGCCAGAAGCTAAAATATTACCTATAACATGAAGCTTTTCAGAGGGATTAGGTATTCCAATTCCGACATTTTGATTTTCATCAATTCGGATAACTTCTACTCCAACCGTTGAAAAACCTAAATTATCTACACCTGCCCGAAACATTCCCATATTAGTATTGCCACCTGTATAGAAGCCATATCCCGGATTTCCTGCAGTTCCTGCGGTTGATGCAAAACCTAGACGAGCTCTTATTTGCCCATCAACATCTAACTTGTCTTGTGGAGCACCTGGAAGACTGCCAATTGCTACATTTCCAGAACCGCTTAAAACAAAATTATTTCCGCCAAGATTATGAGTTCGATTAGCAGTCAAAGTAAGATCGGTTTCAAAAAGGTTTTGACTACCACCAAGTGGCAGATTAGCCCAGGCGACGTTCCCTGTGGCGTCGGTACTGAGAAATTGCCCAGTCGTGGTCGAGGGCGCGATTTTTATCGGTGTTACGTTGGCATCCGTTATGTTGGGTGTGGTGACGGCATTGTTCGCCAGATCCGCCGATACGATGGCCCCGTCAAGGATATCTTCCGAGAGAACGGTCTCATTGGCGATTCTTGCCGAGTTGACGGCATTTAAGGCTATCGTGTATTCGTCGCCGACCACCCCGGTCCCCGAAATGGCCAAAGGGTCGAAAAGGGCCGATGCACCGCTTGGGGGCAGGTTAGCCCAGGCAACGTTCCCTGTGGCGTCTGTACTGAGAAATTGCCCAGTCGTGGTCGAGGGCGCGATTTTTATCGGGGTTACGTTGGCATCCGTTATGTTGGGTGTGGTTACGGCATTGTTCGCCAGATCCGCCGAAACGAGGGTCCCATCAAGTATATCTTCTGAAAGAACGGTCTCATTAGCAATTCTACCCGAGTTGATAGCATTGCCCGCAATGGTATATTCATCACCTACCACTCCGGTCCCCGAAATGGCCAAAGGGTCGAAAATGGCCGAAGCTCCACTAGGTGGTAGGTTTGCCCAGACAACATTCCCTGTGGCGTCGGTACTAAGAAATTGCCCAGTCGTTGTTGAAGGTTCGATTTTTATCGGTGTTATTCCTGCATCGTTTACTTGAAGATCTGTAGCAACCCCGTCTCCTATAATAGTGGTGCCATCCGAATTTACAGCACCCCCTGTACCTGCCGGTAAATTAGCCCAAACGACAGCTCCACTGGTCGGGTCGGTTCTTAAAAACTGGCCATTTATAGTTGAAGGTTCTATTTTGAAGGCATCGCCAGGTGTTCCGGCACCGGTCAAGGTAATACCGTCTACCACTTCAGTGGATCCAGTACTTCCGCCTACTACGGTGAGTTCATAAGGATCTCCTGCCGTTCCCGTTCCGGCTACGGTAATGCTTGGTGTTGAAGCGATTGTAACCGTACTGCCGCCACCTGCCAAACTACCTAAGGGAACCGTCCAGGTTGTACCCGCTTCCGTTATGACCAGATCGGTTCCGGTTAACACGGCATTTGTAATCAATTCGTCGTTTGGGTTTCCTCCACCTGCCGCGACTCGCGTATCTACATAAAGTTTCGTGGCGGCATCTTGTGGGGCTACGGGGTTGGTAACCCCTTGTATTAGTCCGTTGGCAACCCGTCCTTGCCCCAAAACTTCCTGTAGGGTAGGGGTAGTCAGATTGTTTAGGGCCGTGGTGTTCGCCTGAATATCGTTACGTAATGGGGTGTCATTGTAATAAACACCGCCATTATTGGTGATTACATTGCCTGCGGCAGTACTTACACTGTTTGCGTTGGTAAGGTATCCGGCATTGTTGGTAAAATCTCCTAGATCAATATTGGTGTGGTCCAAAGCGGTTAGGCCAACGGCATTTTCAGAAAGTTTATCTCGGGTTACAGAGTTGTTCTGCAATTTTCCCGGTCCGATCGAGCCATTTTGTATATCTACTCCATTTACGCCCCCATCAACGATCATTTCGCTTCGAATGCTATTGAGCGCAATTTCAATATTGGTGCCATTGGCCGCAGGGGTCAGGGCAATGGTCGGTATATCGTGAATGATAGGTTCGGCGGTGATATTTGCGGTACCGCCTCCCCCTGATCCACAAAGGTTGATCCAGTCAGTCCCGTTAAAATAATGCACGCATTGTACATCGGTATTATAGACCAAGGCACCTTGGCGGGGTCTAATAGCTTGCATTGCCGCCGTTGATACTCGGGTGATGACAAGTACACGCTCGGCACTCTCTAATTCTAAGACCGAACTAGGGTCTATTAGCTGCGGGTTATCCCCGATTTTTATTTGTCCGAATACAGCACCGAAAGACAACAACGCAAGAATTGTTAATAATATGGACGATTTCATAGTGTATATTTTTCAAGCTCGCTGGTTATGTTCCAACCTTTTAAAAGAAGCATATGGCCTAGCCAATAGGCTTTAACGAGAGTATTAAGGTCGATGGCAACGACCCGAAACAAAAATAAAACTATCTAGGCATAAATCTAATTTTCACCGTTAAATTAAGTATGTTGTTGGGTGAAGTGAATAAAAAACCCGTCGAATGGAACTTTATAAGCTATTTTATGATGATTTGCCCGAATAAAACCGCCATCGCTATATTTATACTTACAAATTAACAAAAGTTTAGTGGAGATGGTTTTTTTATCGTTTAAACTTGTATTTTCTTTATAATCCATAAATAAGTCAATGAAACCGATACTCTTTTTAGTTACTTTTCTTCTTTCTAGCCAGTTATTTTTTGCACAAGATGATGATCGTCGTTTGTTAAGGGGCCAAGTGCTCTATAGAAACGTAAGCGTGCCCAATGAAAACGTGATTAACGTAACTGCCGAACATGCCACAATTACAGACCATGACGGGCGATTTGCCATTGCGGTAAAAGAGGGTGACGATATAGCGTTTACGGCGGTAAACTTTGAAATTGAGGTAGTCACCATCACCAAGGAAATCTTAAAGAAGAACCGGCTTGTGGTAGAGGTCAATGAAAAAGTGACCGAATTGGATGAAGTGGTAGTTACCCCCGAGAACCAAGAAAAATTCTTGCAGGTAAAAAACGAACAGTTCAAGGATTTCGAATACGAACAAGACCGATCAACAGAGGTAGAGAACATTGGTATGCAATCAACAAAGGGTTTGCAAGACGGTATTAACTTCGTTAATATTTTTAAGGCCTTGTTGAAATCGAATAAAGGCAAAGAAGAAACCGGCCCCAAATTAAAGGTCAGTGAAGTGTTACGGTCTGTGTATAATGATGAGTTTTTTGTGGTTGACCTAAAACTGCCGCAGGATAAAATCGATGCCTTTCTTTTGTACTGCGATGCCAAAATGCCAGAACAGGCCTTATTGAAAAAAAGTAACGAGTTTGAGCTTATTGACTTTTTGGTGACCCATAGCAAGAGCTTTCTTGAAACTTTGAATGAAGAAAAATAAGGTACTTTTTCTAACTTTTTTATTGTTCAGCGCTGCGGTGGGTGCCCAGACGCTTTTATTTGATAAGATAGAAGGCCAAGTGTATAGTGATGATGGGGATATCGCCGCTACCCATGTGCTGAACATTACTTCGTTGCGGGCAACAATTACAGATGATAACGGTTTTTTTAGTATCGGCGCAAAAGTGAACGACACTTTGGTTTTTTCGGCCATTCAGTTTAAACGGAAGGAAATCGTTGTGTCGGAAGAACTGCTTAAAAGTAAAATGGTCACCATATATCTTGAAGCGGCCTTGACCGAACTCGATGAGGTCGTTGTGCGGCCTTTGCTCACGGGCGATATATTGCGTGACATCAAAAGAATACAAGTAGATCCTGTGGTAACCGCCTCAACGCTAGGACTTCCAAATGCCTATGTTAAAGTTCCTTCGCAAGCCGAACGCCAATTGTTCGAGGCCACATCCGGTGGGGGACTTATTCCTATATTTCCTATCATTAATGCCATTTCAGGTCGCACTAAAATGTTGAAAGACCGCATTGCCAGAAACCAAAAATATGAACGTACGCTGCGCGTGCGCGAAATGTATGCCGATTCGCTATTTCGAATCGATTTTGATATTCATGAGGATAAAATTGACGAATTTATGTACTTCTGCGAAATAGATTCTAGTTTTCAAACTACTGTCGACACCCATGATCGATTTAAAATATGGGATTATATGAGGTTTAGGAGCAAAGCGTACCGCGCTAATCAGGAAGCCGAAGAAAAACAGCATTAGTGAAAAGTATAAAGACGAATAGTACGCTTTTGTTTTTTCTTTTGACCGCAGTGTTTTCCAGTGGTCAGCAGTTTAGCGATTTAGAAGGTCGGATAACCAGTACCGACAACGATGTGGCCGGTACCCACGTAATGAACATTAGTACGCAACGGGCTACCACCACCGATCTTAACGGGTTTTTTAGTATCCCAGTTAGGTTAAACGATACCCTTGTCTTTTCGGCCGTGCAGTTTAAAAAGAAAGAAATAGTCGTTTCGATGGCCATTATGGAAAGTAGCTTCTTGATAGTACCCCTTGAAGACAATCTAACGGAGCTCGACGAGGTCGTAGTCAGGCCCTATAACTTATCGGGCGAATTGGGTAGGGATATGGGTAACCAAAGCACTGAACCGGTGGTAACTGCCTCTACCTTAGGCCTGCCAAATGCCTATGTTAAAGTAAAGACCCAGAACGAACGCAGGCTCTTTGAGGCCGATAACGGAAAGTTCATCATGGTAGAATTCGATACCTTGTTTTATTTGCCGATGGTCATGATTAACCTTAATAAAATTTTGAACAGGGTGTCGGGGCGTACCCAGAAAATCAAAACCCTTATCGCTATTGACAAGAAGATTGCCTTACTCGATAGAATAAGAAGTATGTATCCAGATTCTATATACGTGCAAGAGTTCAAGATTCCTGAAAAAAAATTAAATGAATTTTTCTATTTCTGTGAAGCCGATTCGCTATTTGCACTTATGGTAGATACCAATGACCAATTCAAAATATATGAATTCCTGAAAAATAAGAGTGACGCCTATAGGGCCAATAATGAATAGAATGCTAAGAAAATCGATACGCTACGATAGTAAGGGCTGTGCTGCAGCTAAAAAACTGCGCTTTTGAAGTATGATCGTATTTTGGTACGACATTTGCTTATTTTTGAAACCTCACAAATAGTATGATAGTGTTGAAAAAATCTTTTTTGATCTTGCTCTTGCCGCTTTTGGCCTTCACAGGTATTCATAAGTTTTACCTCAGTGTTACCAACATCAATTATTCTGACAAAGACAAAGCATTGCAAATTACGACGCGCATTTTTATCGATGATATGGACAAGCTATTGGAGGAGCGATACGAGGTCGTTGCGCAGCTGGCAACGGCCAACGAAAGTGCTTTGGCCGATACCTATATAGAAAAATACCTTAAATCGAAATTGGCATTGGAAATTAACGGGGAAGAAAGGCCTTATTCCTTTCTTGGGAAAGAATATGATAATGATATGATGGTTTGCTATATGGAAATTGAGGGAGTAGACCTAAAAGATGTGAAATCGATTCAAGTGCGAAACGAAGTATTGACCGACATTTTTGACGACCAACAAAATGTAGTCCACTTTAGAATCAAAAACTTAAAAAAGAGCTTTGTGCTGATCAAGTCAGAATCAAAAGGAATGTTAAATTTATAACAATCTATAAACGGATTCTTAAAAAACCACTATTTTACACCGATACTAAAACCACTTTTGAAATGAATAAGACCAAGTATTTTTTTGCCTCCTTAGCTTTTTTGTTCGCCTTCACAACATGGGCGCAAGAAGAAGCATCACAGGAGAGGGAAGGCGGCCATACCGCCCAGAGCAAGTTTAGACAAATGTACCAAGAGTTCGCTACGCCTAACACCTATCGTTCGGCCTCTGGGGCGCCAGGTCCAGACTATTATCAGCAACAGGCAAATTACGTGATCAACGTTGAGCTCGACGATAGGAATCACCGGATCAATGGTGAAGAAACGATTACCTATATCAACAATTCACCTGATGATCTCGAGTTTCTTTGGGTGCAATTAGATCAGAACATAAGAACCAAAGACTCAAAAGCACTGCTAAAAAATGGAGATGGGGCCGCACCGGCCGAGCAGCCAGGGGCATTTGCCGGCAAATATATGGGAGAACCTTTTGATGGAGGTTTTATCATAGAAGAGGTGAAAGATGCATCGGGCAAGTCCCTACCACATACGATCAATTTTACCATGATGCGTATCGATCTGCCAAAGCCGTTAAAGAGTAAAGAACAGGTTTCGTTTTCCATAAAATGGAATTATAACATACCCGACCATACGGTTGACCGTGCACGATCAGGCTATGAAGAATTTGCCGATGGAAATCGCGCCTATGTTATCGCACAGTTTTTTCCAAGAATGTGTGTGTACAATGATGTGGAAGGATGGCAAAACCATCAGTTTTGGGGCAATGGCGAGTTTGCTTTGACCTTTGGTAATTACGACGTAAGCATTACCGTGCCAGCAGACCATGTGTTGGATGCTACCGGAACATTGCAAAATACAAACGAAGTATTCTCAAAAGAGATGATGAGCCGCTACGAAAAGGCTAAAAAATCGTATGACAAGCCGGTAATCATTGTGACCCAAACAGAAGCCGAAGCCGCGGAAAAAGGGTTCTCCGATAAGAAGAAAACATGGAAATTCAAAGCCGAGAACGTTCGTGATTATGCCTTTGCGACTTCCAGAAAATTTATATGGGACATGCAGGCCGTTAAAATGGGCAATAGAGATGTGATGGCCGTTTCCCTTTATCCCAAAGAAGGTAACCCTTTATGGGAAGACTATTCTACCAAAGTAGTAGCTCATACGCTGCGATCCTATTCTTCGCATACGTTCGATTATCCGTATCCTAAAGCGATATCGGTACATGCCAAAAATCAAGGTATGGAGTACCCAATGATTTGCTGGAACTATGGCCGACCCAATGAAGACGGCACTTATTCCGATCGGGTAAAATATGGTATGATGAGTGTAATCATTCACGAAGTAGGGCACAATTTCTTCCCCATGATCGTAAATTCAGATGAACGCCAATGGGGCTGGATGGATGAAGGGCTCGATACCTTTATGCAATATATGGCCGAACAAGAATTCGGTGAGGCCTACCCTGAGGCGATAGCGCCAGATAAGGCCTATCCTTCAAGAAGAGGGGATCCATCAAAAATCATCCCCTATATGAGCGGTGACCAAAGCACCATTTCCCCTATCATGGAAAACCCGGAAAATGTCTTTCAGCTGGGTCCGAATGCCTATGCGAAGCCGGCTACGGCATTGAACATTCTTCGCGAAACGGTTATGGGAAGGGAATTATTCGACCATGCGTTCAAAACGTATGCCAATCGATGGAAGTTTAAACACCCGACCCCAGAAGATTTCTTTAGAACCATGGAAGATGCCTCGGCCGTCGATTTGGATTATTTCTGGAGAGGATGGTTTTACACCACCGATTATGTTGATATTGGGGTGAAAGGAATTAAGAAATTCTACGTGTCCAATAAACCGGGTAAACAAGTACTCGAGTATATGGCAGCTAATAATGTTACCGAAGCTGATTTGCCACCTTTGGTATATCTTGCCGAAGAAGGTAGCGAAGACTTTGATGAGGACCTGAAAGGAAAAGCGCCTTCTGAAACCTCAAAAACGCTCAAAGAATTCATGATGGACAATATGACGGCAGAAGAGCGTGCCAAAGTAAGAGAACCAAAGTATATTTATCAGGTTACCTATGAGCAGCCAGGGGGCATACCCATGCCATTGATCGTAGAATATACCTATGCCGACGGCACTACCAAAAATATTACGTATCCTGCCGAAATATGGAGAAAGAATGACAAAGAAGTGAGTGTGGTGATCGCCTCTGAGGTAGAATTAACGGGAATTGTAGTAGATCCCAAAGCCGAAACTGCCGATATCGACGTTAGCAATAATTCATGGCCGAAAAAAGAAGAAAACTCCAACTTCGATAAATTCAAGGAAAAAATCAAAGGGTAACCATTTGTTTACATTATTTAACTAGTCCTAGTGATGAATCACTGGGACTTTTTTATTCAACTATTCCAAACTTCATTATATTTGCTGTATGTATTTGACGCATTTTTTATTTATAAGTGGAGGCGAGATCTTCTTTATCATGTTCATCGTGGTCATGGTATTTGGTGCAGATAAAATTCCCGGTATCGCCAAAGGCCTTGGTAAAGGTATGCGCCAGCTTAAGGATGCCACTGAAGATATTAAACGTGAAATTCAAAAAAGCGCCGAAAAACAAGGTATTGATACCAGCGTGATCGATGATATTAAAAAAGATTTCGACGACGTAAAAGGTAACCTTAAATCGGGCATCGGCAAAGACCTGCAATCAGGTGTCGACCAAGTAAAAAAGAGTGTTGACGACGTATCGGGAAGCATAAAAAGAGGATAAACCATAATGCTCGAAAAAATACTTCAAGTCGATCGAGAAGTTTTTATTCGTCTCAATAACCTAGGTAGCGAGCCCTATGATGTGTTTTGGTCGACGGTATCCAAATTTACTACTTGGATTCCGCTATTCGTACTCCTTATCCTTTTCATCTTTCTGAAAAATACAAGGCAACATGCAGTCTGGATGCTGCTCTCCTTTATGTCCATGCTTATGTTACTCACTCCATTTATCTGGTTAACCCAGTATTGGGTAGGGCGGTTGCGGCCCAACAACGACCCATCGATCAATACTTTGGTGCGCATTGTACAAACCCCCGACGATTATAGTTTTTTCTCGAGCCAAGCGGCCATGGCTACCAGTATCGCTTTGTTGGCCATTCTCTTTCTTCGTAAAAAATGGGCTTGGATCCATTGGGTTTGGATCTTTCCTGTGCTATATTCCCTAAGTGCAATTTTTTTAGGCGTGAACTATCCCTTAGATATTTTCTTCGGGGGCTTGGTAGGGGCTTTGTTCGCCCTGTTTTTTTACCGACTTCACCAAAGGCTTAAAGCACCCTACTTATAGTCAGGCCATCGCGTATCGGCAGTAAAACGGTTTCAAGTTTCGGGTGTTCTTTTAGCTTTTTATTGTAGGTCATTACGGCATTTGTGGCACTATCTTTTGGGTCGATAGGTTCTACGACCTTGCCCGACCAGAGCACATTGTCAGATAGTATAATACTTCCAGGTTTGGTTTTTTTCAGAACTTCTTCCAGATAGTATTCGTATTCTGTTTTTTCCGCATCAATAAAAACCAGGTCAAAAGGTCCGGACAAGGTCGGTATTATCGTTAATGCATCGCCCACATGTTGATGAATTTGAAGGCCATATCCACTTTTGTCAAAGTAGCGGCGTTGTAGATTTTCCAGCTCCGGGTTAATATCTATGGTGTGAAGGTTTCCGTCTTTTGCAAGGCCTTCCGCAAGGCAAATCGCCGAATAGCCCGTATAGGTGCCAATTTCGAGGATGCGTTGGGGGCGAACCAGTTTTGAGAACATGCTGAGTACGCGGCCTTGAAAATGTCCGGTCAACATGCGAGGCCGCAGCACTTTTAGATGTGTTTCACGGGTAAGTTCTTGTAAAATCTTAGGCTCGTCTTGCGAATGCTGCTCAATATAATCCTCTAAGTCTTGTGATAAAAAGTGCATTGTACGATTTTGACAAAAATATAGAATTATGTACTACCTTTTGCCATCAAAAAGTTTCGAATATGATGAAAGAGGTGCTAATCCGCGAAGCGGTTATAGAAGATTTACCGACCTTATTATTGTTTCAGCAAGGGGTAGTCGATTACGAAAGACCTTATGACCCTACAATTGCAGAAGATCCTGTTTGGTACTACGATCTTAAAAAACTGATTTTAGACCCTGATATAGCGGTACTGGTCGCGGAATCGGAACATACGTTAATTGGCTGCGGTCTGGGCATGGAAAAAGAAGGACGGCATTATCTTAACCATAAGACCTACGCCTATTTAGGCCTAATGTACACCGACCCTAATTTCCGTGGTCAAGGCGTAAACATGAAAATAATCGACACGTTAAAAGAATGGGCACTGAATAAAGGATTAAAAGAAATGCGACTTACCGTTTATAACGATAACCTCTCCGCTATTAAGGCCTATGAAAAAGTAGGGTTTAAAAAACACATTATTGAAATGCGATTGAACGATTAAGCGATATCGGTTTTGAAACCTATTAGGTCTTAACCAATGTCGTATTTTTGAAAAAAAAAGACACCGATGCCATTTGAGAATACACTTGCCTATGCGCAAAAGCTGGATGCCCAAGATAAACTGAAGAATTATCGAGCACAATTTCACTTTCCGGAGGTGAACTGAAAAGAGGTTATCTATTTTACCGGAAACTCTTTGGGCCTTCAGCCAAAGCGAACCCAAAAGTTTGTTGACGAAATTATGGACGATTGGAAGCAATTGGCGGTAGAGGGCCATTTTCATTCGAAGAGACCTTGGTGGGACTACCATGAGCGCCTTGCCACATCTTTGGCGAAAGTGGTTGGTGCCAAACCCGAAGAAGTTTCTGTGATGAACACCCTTACGGTTAATCTTCACCTGCTAATGGTCTCCTTTTATCGCCCTACTCAAAAACGATTTAAGATCCTATGCGAAGAAAAGGCATTTCCTTCGGACCAGTATATGTTACAAAGTCAAGTACGATTTCACGGCCTTGATCCGCGCGAAGCCATCGTGGAGGTAAAAAAAAGAGATGGGGAACATTTTTGGCGGACAGAAGATGTTATCGCCAAAATTAATGAAGTAGGAGAAGAGCTGGCCCTAGTGCTTATTGGGGGAGTAAATTATTACAACGGGCAAGTTTTTGATATGCAAACCATAACCTTAGCTGGAAAATCGGTCGGGGCCAGGGTGGGTTGGGACTTGGCCCATGCAGCCGGTAACATCGCCTTGCAACTTCATGATTGGAATGTTGACTTTGCCGCTTGGTGCAGCTATAAATATATGAATAGTGGCCCCGGTAACGCCTCAGGCATATTCGTGCATGAAAAACACTTGAATCAAAGTGATATTCCTCGTTTTGAAGGTTGGTGGGGCACCAAAAAGGAGACTCGTTTTCAGATGAAACCCGAATTTGAGCCGATAGCTACAGCCGATGCATGGCAAATCAGTAATCCGCCGGTACTTTCTTTAGCACCTTATTTGGCCTCACTAGAACTTTTCGAAGAAGTGGGCATGGACCTGCTTTTGGAAAAACGGGATAAAATAACAGCCTATCTTGAATTTATACTTCAGGAAATTGACAAAGAAGTAGCGAGTTCGTTTGAGATAATTACCCCCAAGGATAGAGGTTGTCAGTTGTCGGTCTTTCTTCATGGTCAGGGGAGAGAACTCTTCGATTATTTAATGAAAAACGGGGTGATTACCGATTGGCGTGAACCAAATGTTATTCGATTGGCACCTGCACCGTTTTATTGTTCTTATGAAGATATGTACCGTTTTGGACAAATCTTAAAGGCTGGGATTTTGGAATAGTTGCTGGTTGACGGTTACCCGTTGTCGGTTGACGATTGCGGGGCGGTAGTTTCTTTGGTGAATTCGCATCTTACTACTGCGTTTTTTAAATTATCTTCGCTGCTTAAAACCAACCCTTTGGCATGAAATCATTACGCCTTATACTTTCGAACCCTAGATATTTTGCGCCTGCTTGGGTGTTTGCAAGCCTTAATATTTGGTTCGGCACTTGGGCGATCTATATTCCGACAGTAAAAGAAAACTTGGCTATTGACAAGTCACAATTGGGCATCGCTATTTTTTTCTTGTCGTTAGGTGTGTTCACTATTTTTCCGGTAGCGGCAAAGATTATCAATAAACTAGGGGTTGGTAAGGCCACTTGGTATGGGGTAATGCTGAGTAGTGTGGCTGCGTTGTTACCATTACTAGCGCCTAATTATTATATTTTAATGGTTTCCCTATTTCTTTTAGGGGCTTCCAACGGCTTTACCGATATTTCTATGAATACCCTGGTAACCGAACTTGAAAAAGAGGATAAACAGAATTTCATGTCCGCCGCACATGGATTTTTTAGCCTAGGCGGAGTGCTTGCCGGCCTCGGAAGTTTTCTGATCATCTATCTCGGTAATCCTGCCCTACATATGTTGATCGTGGTAATTCTAGTGTTTTTGGTCAACTTTATGTTGTACAAGAACTACTATCACATTACCGCCGCACCGGTAGAAAAAGAACCTTTTAGTCTCAAGCTTTTTAAACCGCTTATGGTGATCGGTATTGTGTCATTTATAGTGATGGGGGGCGAAGGTGCTATCGTAGATTGGAGCGGATTATTTTTGAAGGAAATAAGTTTGGCCCCCGAATCGCTTTGGGGCGCCGGATTTTTGGCCTTTTCTATTACCATGACCACGGGTCGATTCTTGGGCGATAGTATAAGCCAGCGTATCGGCTCGGTAAAAATAGTGGTGTTGGGCACGGTAATCGCCATTCTTGGCTATTTGGCAGTATTGAGCACTACTACCTATTTAGCGATCTTAGGCTTCGGTCTTGTCGGTCTTGGTTTTTCGGTCATTATTCCCGAGTTGTTCAGAATAGGTGGCAATGTAAAGGGTATTGACTCTTCGCAAGGGGTTGCCTTTATAGCAGGTACTGGTTATACTGGGTTTTTGGTCGCCCCGCCGATTTTAGGGTTTTTGGCAGATAGTTCTTCTCTTATGTCAAGTTTTGTAGTGCTTTTAGGCTGTGCCGTGGTCATGCTTTTGGCGACTTTTGTTTTAAAGCGCTAAATGGGCTAGCCTTAGTTTTTCAAGTTGCTCTTGACTTTGAATTCTTTATTCTCAGTCCCCATTTGTTCAATAAATTGAAGCATTTCGTTGGTAAGTAAAAGTTGGTTTTCTGAATTCCAATAGGTTTCATCATAGGGATAATCGATCTTAAAGATATCCTTTTGTTCGTTTACATTGCTTTTGACGGCAAAATCGCCAAAGTTTTCAGAAGTGGTTAATATAAGTTCAACGTCATAGAAACTGACAAATGATTTTGATTCGTTAGTTGTTTCTACTCTTGCATTAGTTTTCCCAGAACCAATAAAATACTTACCGCTCTTTGGATCTTGGTTGAAGAAGATGTGCGATTGATATAAAATGGTGCGATATTTGGTAGATTTACTCTTCAAATATTCACCTCTCGCCTCTGTTTTTGAATAAAATTCTTCTATAGCTAGGTTTTTAGCATTGATTATGAAGTAACCTATTGGTTTTTTAGGGTCAGAACCGAACTCTAACTTCATTTTTAGACCATCATCCAAGTACGATACTTTTTCCGCTCCGTAACCATCTTCAGTCGTATTTAAGCCAGCGAATTGACTCCAAATCTGGTAGAATGAAGGAAAAATAAAATAAGCTTCATTTGGATCATATACTATGCCGACTTTACGCATATTATCGATTTGAACTTTATAGTCCTTATTACCAATATCTTCCTTTTGGGTATACAGTAGTGTTTTTCGTTCCAGCTTCCCTTGAATATCTTGTATTCGAGTTATGGCGTCGTTATATTTCAAAACACAACGCAATAGAAATTTCTCTTTACTTGGAGTTAATGCATAGTTTTTACCCAATGAATCTTTGACCGATTGAAAGAGATTTTTTGAATTGGTAACGACCACTT